>JAGWBB010000043.1:0-22870 GCA_021296095.1 Desulfurellaceae bacterium
TGCGCAGCGGCATCACCGCCCGGGCCGAGCGGGCCAGCCAGTCGTTTGACCAGGCGCTGGAGGCCAGCGCCGCCAACATTCCGTTGAAACGGGTCGGCGACCCCCAGGAGATGGCCAACGTCATCGTCTTTCTGGCCTCGGAAGCGGCCAGCTATGTCAACGGAGTCAGTATCCAGGTTGACGGCGGGGTGGTGCGCGGGCTGCTGTAGCGGGGATGTCTGCATGGACGCCATTGCGTCGGCCGCAATTGAGGCGGCCAAAGCCGGCGGGGAAATCGCCCAGCACTATTTCCGCACAAACCTCAGCGTTGAAACCAAGGCGGATCGCACGCCGGTCACCCGCGCCGACCGTGAGAGCGAGGCGTGTATCACCCGCCTCCTGAGTCAGCGCTTCCCGGACCACGGTTTTCTGGGCGAAGAGCTGGGTGAGCGGCCGGGCAGGGGCGACGCGCGCTGGATCATCGATCCGATTGACGGCACCAAGAACTTCATTCGCGGCATCCCGTTTTTTGCCGTTTTGATCGCCCTGGAAGAGGCCGGCCAGATCACGGCCGGGGTGATGTATGCGCCGGCACTGGGCGAGCTGCTGTACGCCCGACACGGCCTGGGGGCGTTTGTCCAGGGCCAGGCGGCGTCAGCCAGTGACCGGCGGGTACGGGTGTCGGATGTCGAACACCTGGACCGGTCCATGCTCATCCACGGCGGCTTGAACGACCTGAAAAGCCGTCCCTGCTGGCCGGCCTTTTTAGCCCTGGTGGACGCGACCGCCCGGCAGCGCGGGTTTGGCGATGCGCTCGGCCACAGCCTGGTGATCGGCGGCCAGGCCGAGGTCGTGCTTGAGCCGGAGATCAAGCCCTGGGATGTGGCGCCGACCAAGATTCTTGTGACCGAGGCGGGCGGGCGCTATTCTGACTTCAGCGGCAGCCCTTCGATTTATAGCGGCACCGCGGTGATCTCAAACGGACGGGTGCATGACGCCGTCATCGCCAGACTGCAAGAAAAAAGGGGAGAGTAACTATGGATACGCCAATCGAAATCATCGAGTTCTCTGACTATCTGTGACCCTGGTGCTATCCTGCGGCCGTGCGCCTGCAAAAGATCAAACAGCACTACGGCGATAAAGTCCGCATCAAGTGGCACCCGTTTGCCCTGCGTCCACAGTATGACTCCCGGCCGTTTCAGTTTCGCGACAGCTATGCCGAGAATGCCTGGAAACGCGCCTCGGCGCTGGCCGAACCGGAAAACCTGTCCTACACCATGTGGCCGCACGAGGAGTTTCCGCGCTGGAGTATGCCGGGCCTGGAGGCTGGTGTGGCCGCCCAGCACCAGGGCGAGGGGCTGTTTCTGAACTTCCATACCCAGCTCTTCCGGTCCTTTTTCATCGACAGCAAGAGTCTCATCGACAAGGACAACCTCGTTGCCGTGGCCCGGGCGTGCGGCCTGGATATGACCGCCTTTCTGCGCGACATCGAGGACAATACCTTTCAGGATCAGGTCCGTCAGCAGTGTGTTGAGGCGGTTGATAGCCACCTGGTCAGTGCGGTGCCGACGGTCATCATGGGCGGCAAGAGGCGCCAGATCGGCATGGTGCCGGAAGAAGCCTACTGGCAGGATCTGGCCGCCCTGGGGCTAGAGCGATAGGCATGGACGCTGAATCCGACCTCACCTGTGAAATAGACTCTGAAGCAGTCTTGTATTTTCGCAACGAGTTCCCTGAGGCCAGAGCCGCCGCTTTGAAAGACGCAGAGGGTTATCAACAAATCCTGTTCGTACTGGAACGCCTCGGCGCGTATATGTTTGGAGGAGGGTGTTACGAAGAACATGAACATAGTGAAGAGTCCAGAGGTCTCGACGACATATCCCCCAAGAGAGGCTGCTGTGCATTGAGGAGGCGTGGTAGCGGAGAGCGTTCGGCGCACTAGCACCCCTGTCCCGTCAGACGGACGGAGTGCATCTCCCCTCCTCGCAGGGGTGGCCCGAAGGGTCGGAGTGGGTTGTTCTGCGCACGTCACCCCCCACTATTTTCCGGGCGAGGAGCCGCCTTCTAATAAGCTGAGCTGTGTTTGACCCCCTTTGATTTTTTCATCAGTGCTCTGTTCTTCCGAGAAAAATCTGAGTTTTGAATCCTCCCAGTATTCCTCATTCTTCTCGACAGACATCCACTGTCGGCCCAGTTCTTCAGCTACCATCCCGGTCGTGTTGGAACCGGCGAACGGATCAAGAACCAGGGCGTCGGGATCCGTACAGAAATTGATGAAAAACCGAGGGAGTTCAGCTGGGAATCGAGCAGGATGACTCTTTCTCCCCGCTGCCTTCAGTCCGTGCAGATACGCGCTGTTGCTTTCGTTGTTGCCACATTGAATGAGATTAGGGGGAATTGATCCGCCTTTATGGTCTGCAAAGCTTTTTTTAATCACATGTCCCGACGGGCGACGGGTTGCAGAAACGCCACGCTTTATGAGGCGGAGCATATCCTTAGAGTACGGCTGCAAAACGTTTTTATTACAGGCTTTAGGAGAAGCCGTCTTGCCCAGCCAGTAGATATATTCAACAGAATCCTTGACACGAATCCTGCGGACGTTGACCCATTCGGCAGGGGCGGGAATCTTCGCCGGATTATACCAGAAAAATTCCTGGCACAGTTTGAATCCTAAGTTATCGCACAGATGGAGAAGGAGACGGAAGTGATACAGGGAGCGCGTTGGGTTTCCGGGGGTCCACGCTCCACCGATGTTGAGGGCAAAGCTTCCCTCCGGTTTCAAGACCCGTCTGATCTGCTCACAAAACGGACTGATCCAGTCAATATAGCTCTCTTGGTCGGCATTCCCATATTCTTTCTTGAAATGGAGGGCATAGGGTGGCGACGTGACAACGAGGTCAACGGAATCATCCTTCAGCTCCGAAAGGATGTTGATTGCATCGGCGCAGTACGCCGTACCGAGGGGCGTTTTGTAATGCTTCTTCATCTCGGTTTGTCCTCAAGGAGGGCGGTGAGGGAACTGTACCACGGAGGACCAAAATCGGAACCTGGCAACGGAACCCTGTGCATGACGGCGAGCTTGTGAGGATACCTGGTGTGTCTCGTCAGGTGCCGTGAGCGAATGAACATGAAATCAGTCCATTGATGGCGTCGAGCAGTTCTGCTGCTGTCAGGTCATATTCGTGTTCAAGCGGGTGTGGCATGAAGGGCTTCTTTTGTGGTCGAGCGTGACGTCCTCAACCAAGGTGCTCTGATACGAGCAAACAAGGTGTCTGATGTGTTTTTCTCTCCATCCTTACCGGAGGGCGAAGATAAGGCGAATATGAGTCTTTGTCAAGCTTTCTCTCCTCCGAATGGCTTTCACGTCAAGTCTGTCTGGAATATGGACACCGTACTGGTGCGCTTTGGCCGTCCCTTTGGTATAGGCTAAAGCCTGCCGGGCGCTCTTCAGAATCCTGCGTCCTACCTTACTCACGGTGTTTTGCCTCCTGCTTTATAGGCCGCAGCGATTTCCGCTAAGATAGCTCACAGTTCATCACACTCCTCTGCTTGACAGACGATTTGTGGTCTTTCAATCTGTGCGGTAAAGAGGGTTCAAGAGGCAAAAGGAGCGAGCATGATTTCCCTGAGCGTGAACGGAACCGAACATCGTCTTGAGGTCAGCCCCGACATGCGCCTGCTGTGGGTGCTGCGGGATATCCTGGGGCTGACCGGCACCAAGTTTGGCTGTGGCATGTCCCAGTGCGGGTCGTGTACCGTCCACCTGGACGGCGAGGCGGCGCGCTCGTGCGTCATCCCGGTCTCGGTTGCCGCAGGCAAAAACATTACAACCATAGAGGGCCTGTCCAAAGACGGCAGCCACCCTTTGCAGCGGGCCTGGGTTGAGCACCAGGTGCCGCAGTGTGGCTACTGTCAGACGGGCATGATTATGTCTGCGGCCGCCCTGCTGGCAAAAAATCCTAAGCCGACCGATGCCGATATCGACGGATCGATCACCAATATCTGCCGCTGCGGCACTTACGCGCGGATTCGAGCCGCGATTCACACCGCAGCCGGAAAGCCGGCCTCAGACACGGGAGCGAGCGCGTGACCCATCTAATGAATGCCATCGAGATATACTCCAGGCGTGAGTCTCTATCGGATGCCGCAAGGCGTTGAACACAGGAGGCGACGATGAAACAGCTATCCCGTCGTGCATTTCTGTTACGGTCCGCCGCGGTCGGTGGCGGCCTGCTGCTGGAAGTCGTGCTGGCCGACCGCGGCGCGGCCGAGACCGGGCAAGCGACCGTCGAGCAGAGCCCGGAGGTCACAGCCTGGATCCTGGTCCACCCGGACGACACGATTACCATTCGGGTGGCCCGGGTGGAGATGGGCCAGGGCAGTTTCACCGGCCTGCCGATGCTGGTCGCCGAAGAGCTGGCCTGCGACTGGAGCAAGGTGCGGGCCGAGTATGCGTCCACCAGCGAACACCTGAGACGCGGGCGTATTTTTCACACCATGGCGACCGGCGGGAGTCGGTCAATCCGGGACAGCCAGGAGTATCTGCGCCAGGCCGGGGCGGCGGCCCGGATGATGCTGACTGAGGCGGCAGCCCTACACTGGGGAGTGCCGCTCTCAGAGTGTGTGGCCGAGAACAGCTTGGTCAGCCACCCACCGACCCAGCGTCAGCTGAGTTTTGGGGTGGTGGCGGCCGATGCGGCCAGGCTGCCGATCCCCGCCGACCCGCCGCTCAAGGATCCCGCGACCTGGAAACGGCTCGGCCAGCCTGCGGCCCGGTTCGATATCCCGGACAAGGTGACCGGCACGACCGCATATGCGATTGATACCCGGCTGCCGGGCATGGTCTACGCGTCGATTGCCCAGTGCCCGGTGTTCGGCGGCCGGCTGAAAAGCGCCCAGGCCGAAAAAATTGCCGATATGCGCGGATTTATCAAAGTCCTGCCCCTGGAAGACGCGGTCGTGGTGGTGGCCAAAGAGAGCTGGTGGAACGCCCATCAGGCGCTCCGCGCCCTGCCGATTGAGTGGGACTTTGGCGACAACGCCACGGTTAGCAGCGCCAGTATCATGGACTTCCTGCGTGAGGGCCTGGACCTTGAAACCGCTCCCGTCTCACGCCACCAGGGCGATGTGGATCAGGCCTTCGCCAGTGCGGCCAAGACGGTCGAGGCCGAGTACTACGCGCCGTATCTGGAACACGCCACCATGGAGCCTCAGAACTGCACCGTGCTGTATACCGACGCGCGGGTCGATGTCTGGGCGCCGGCTCAGAACAGCGAGGCCACCGTGGCGGTGACGGCCGAGACGGCCGAGGTGCCGGTTGATCGGATTGAGGTCCATAAGGTCGATCTGGGCGGCGGCTTTGGCCGCCGGGGGCTGTATATCGAGTTTGTACGCCAGGCTGTCATGATCGCCAAAACCATGCCCGGCACCCCGGTCCAGCTGATCTGGTCCAGAGAAGAGGATATCCAGCACGGCCGCTATCGACCGGTCGCGCTGGTCCGCATGAGGGCCGCCCTGGATGCTGCGGGTGAGCCCAGCGCCTGGTATGTGCGCCAGGCCGAGCAGTCGATTTTCAGCACGGTGCGTCCCGGTCTGGTCCGGGACGGGGTTGACATGGTCGGGGTGCGGACCTTTGCCGACGCGCCCTACGCCTTCCCCAATGTCCACATGGAATACGCCATGCGCAACACCCATGTGCCACCCGGACCGTGGCGGGCGGTGGCCCATACCCACAACCCCTTCTTTCGGGAGTGTTTCATTGATGAGCTGGCCCAGGCTGCGGGCCAGGACCCGTATCGGTTTCGCCGCAAACTTCTGGCCGGGGCGCCGAAAGACCTGGCTATTCTTGATGCGGTGGCCGAGGCTGCGGACTGGGACACCGCGCCGCCACAGGGGGTCCACCGCGGTATTGCCGTGCAGGACGCCTATGGCAGCTATACCGCAGCCGTTATCGAGGTGTCGGTCAACGACGCGGGCGCCCTCCATATCGACCGGGTGCTGGTCGGCATCGACTGCGGCTATGTCGCCAACCCCGACTCGGTGCGGGCTCAGCTCGAAGGTAGCGTGGTGTACGGGCTGACGGCCGCGCTGTACGGCGAGATTACGATCAAGGACGGCCGGGTTGAACAGTCCAATTTCCATGACTACCAGATGATGCGGATTGCCGAGATGCCCAAGGTTGAGACGATCCTGGCTCCCAGCGGTGGTTTCTGGGGCGGGGCTGGAGAGCCGGGCATGTCCCCGCTGGCGCCGGCGCTGTGCAATGCGATTTTCGCTGCTACCGGTAAGCGCATCCGCTCCCTGCCGCTCAAGCAGCATGATGTACGCTGGGCATAGATGACTGCCTCGTTCAATCATTCAGCGTGCGGGCGACTGCCGCGCCGCCGCCTGCTGGGCCTGCTGACGGGCCTACCGCTGGTGTCGCTGCTCAGGCCGCGCCCGGTTCGGGCGGTCGAGCCCGACCAAGCCATCACCCAGCGTATATTGCCGAAAAATCTGAGGCCGCTCATTCGTGACGCCACCGGCGGCGTGCCGCCCCGGCGCGGGCGGGTCAGGCTCAGCCTGCCGACCCTGGCCGAGAGCGGGAATTCGGTACGGCTCAAGGTCGAGGTCGAGAGCCCGATGACGGCGGCCGCCTATGTGCGCCAGATCCACATCTTCTCGGAAAAAAATCCTCGCCCGCTTATTGCCCGCTTCTCTCTCGGCCCGCGTGCCGGACGGGCCGAGGTGAGCACACGGATTCGGCTGGCCGGCACCCAGCGGGTGTTGGCCCTGGCGGTGATGAACGACGGGTCGGCGTGGCTGGATACGGCCGAGGTGGCGGTTACTGCGGCGGCGTGTGTCGAGGGCAGCTGAGCAGGCTATGGCGACGGCGAGGATACACGTTCCGCAGCGGCTCGAAGCCGGTCAGATTTTTGAGGTGCGCCTGCTCATCCGCCATCCCATGGAAACCGGCCTGCGGTATGACAACGTCGGCCACAAGATTCCAAAGAATATCGTGCATACGCTTGTGTGTCGGTATAACGGCCAGGAGGTGTTCCACGCCGAGCTGTTTCCCGGCATTGCCGCCAACCCGTATTTCTCGTTTTTCACCACCGCCGAATCGTCGGGTGAACTGGAGTGTACGTGGACCGACGACGCCGGAGTCACCACCTCCGAGCGTGTGGCAATTACGGTCGGCCAGTGAAACTTCATGCGGTCCTGCCTCAGTTTGGACATGCTTGCCCGTAGAACCCACACCGGCCTGCTCTCAGTCCGCTACTCGCGCCGGGAAAATCCCCCTCAGTCCCCCTTTTTCAACGTGTGATGCACATGACCTGGAATCTGCTCCTACCAGCCGTGCGGAAGCCGCTGGGCTGGAGAGCACCCACCCCGCCGCTGACGCGGCACCCCTCCGAGGAGGGGATGGGGGCGGCACCCCTCCTCGGTGGGGTGGCCGGAGGCCGGGGTGGGTTTCTTTTTGCATCACACGTTTTCAAAGAGGGAAGCGCGAAGCGCAGGAGGATGTCTGGGCGGGAGAATGCTCCTCCAGGAAAGAAATGCAAACTGAGACACTACCCGATCCTGGGGCTGGTGGCGTTCCTGGGGCTGCTGTCCGTCGCTCATCCGGCCGGCGCGGACCCGCCCGCCGGCCGTGGCGCGGCCCTGGCCTCGGCGTGCGCCGTGTGTCACGGTCCGGGCGGGCGTAGCCGGGGGGCGATTCCCGGGCTTAATGGTCTGTCCCCCAAAGCCCTCAGGCAGGCGATGGATGCCTTTCGGACCGAACAACGTCCGGCGACGGTCATGCACTACATTGCCACAGGGCTTACCCCTGCGGATATCGAGGCCGTGGTCGCCCATTTCGGGCAAGAGGGTGAATCCTGAGCAGTTCGTCAGCAAGAGAGGATTGATCACCGTGCTGCCACGCATGCCGGTGCTGACGCGTCGCCAGGCCTTGGGCCTAGCCGGCAGCCTGCCTGTGGCCGGGCTGCTCAGGTCCCGCCCGTGGGCCAAGCCCTCCGGCCGGGTCGTGGTGCTCGGCGGCGGCTTTGGGGGGGCGACGTGCGCCAAATACCTGCGCCTGGCCGCCCCCGAGCTTGCGGTCAGCCTGGTAACGGCCGAAGAGCGGTTTATCAGCTGTCCGTTCAGCAACACCGCCCTGGTTGGCCTGCGTGACCTGGCCTCCCTGACGCATGGCTACCGCACGCTCCGGGAACGCTATGGGGTGCGGCTCATATACGGTCGGGCCACACAGATTGATCCGGCCCGGCATCGCCTCGACCTGGCCGACGGCCAGAGCCTGACCTACGACAAGCTGGTGCTCTCACCAGGCGTTGAACTGCGCTGGGGAGCGCCGCACGGCTACGACCGGGCTGCGGCCGAGGTGTTCCCCCACGCCTGGCAGGCCGGGCCACAAACCGTTCTGCTGGGCCGACAGCTCATGGCCATGGAGGATGGCGGGCTGGTGGTGATTGCGGTCCCGGAAACGCCCTACCGCTGTCCGCCCGGACCCTACGAGCGGGCAAGTCTGATCGCCCACTATCTCAAAACCCATAAGCCCCGGTCAAAAGTCCTGATCCTGGATGCCAAGGACACGTTTACCAAGGACCGGCTGTTTCTGGCCGCCTGGCAACGTCTGTATCCCGGCCTGCTCGAATGGGTGGCGGGCAGTCAGGGCGGACGGGTCATCGAGGTCGAGAGCAAGGCCGGCATCGTCCGCACAGAGTTTGACGAATACACACCGGCCGTGGCCAATATTATTGCGCCGCAACGGGCGGCGGCGATTGCCCGCACCGCCGGGCTCGACCAGGGCCGGGGCTGGTGTGCGATCAAAGCCAGCAGCTTTGAGTCGGTCGGGCATCCAGATGTGCATATCATCGGTGACGCGGCTATCGCCAACCCCATGCCCAAGTCTGCCTTCAGCGCCAATATCCAGGCCAAGGCCTGCGCGCTGGCCATCGTCGCCCAGCTGCGCGGCCAGCCGCTCGCCCAGCCGGTGTTGATGAACACCTGTTACAGCCTGGTCGCGCCCGACTACGGCATTTCCATCAGCGCGGTCTATCGGGTTGAAGACGACACGATTCGGGTTGTGCCTGGCTCAAGCGGAACCAGCCCGCTCGACGCCCCCGAGGCAACCCGCGCCCTGGAAGCCGACTATGCCCGGTCGTGGTACGCCAATATCACGGCCGATACCTTTGGCTAGGATGTCTTTTGTCAATGCTCTTTCGGCCGTCTTGGCTGTCCTGTGGGGGCTGAGTCTCGCCTCGGGTCTTGCCGATGCCAACGACCCGGCTCCGAGTCCCAAGTTGGCTCTGCCGGCTGCCCTCACCGACCAGCCCGGCGATGTCGAACGCGGGCGACGTATCGTGCTCGACCGCGAGCGCGGCGACTGTGTGGTGTGTCACGCCATGCCGCTGCCCGGGCGGCAGTTTCACGGCAGCCTGGGGCTGCCTCTGGATGGCATCGGCAGTCGCTCCGGCGCGGCTGAGCTGCGCCTGCGGCTGGTCAACCCCAAGGCGCTCGACCCGCACACCATCATGCCGGCCTATCATTCCACCCAGGGTCTGTACCGGGTGCTTGGACCCTATCGCGGGCGGCCTATCCTCAGCGCCCAGGAGATTGAGGATGTAGTCGCCTATCTCCTCAGCCTGCGGGCGGATGGGCTAACCCCGCTGCCGGCTTCCCGTCCGCATCGCGTCGACCCGGACCGCACGGAGACAGGCTCGCCTACCGTAGTGGACGGTCGCCGTTCGGGCTATGTGTATCTGTCGGAGGAAAACCGGCGCTTACAGGACGATGCATTCGGCAATCCGGGCCTGTTGTGGGTCGAGCGGGGAGGCGAGCTGTGGGCCCAGCCGCACGGCCCGAGCCACACGTCGTGCGCCAGCTGTCACGCCGACCCTGCGGTCAGCATGCGCGGCGCCCGAACCCGATATCCCCGTTTCGATACCCGTCGCAACAAACTGATCAATCTCGAACAACAGATCAACCGCTGCCGTGAAGAACGGCTCGGAGCGGCCGCCTATGCGTATGAGTCCGAGGAGTTGCTGGCCCTGACCGCGCTAATCGGCTTTCAGTCGCGCGGCCTGCCGCTCCGGGTTGATATCGAGGGACCGGCCAGGCCGTTTTTTGAGGCCGGCCGGGCGTTTTTTGAGCGCCGCCGGGGGCAACTCGATATGGCCTGCGCCCAGTGTCACGACAAGTACGCCGGCCAACGCCTGCGCGGCGATATCCTCAGCCAGGGTCAGATCAACGGCTTCCCGATCTACCGCCATGCCTGGCAAAGCCTCGGCTCCAGCCACCGCATGTTTGCCTGGTGTAATACCGCCATCCGGGCCGAGCCGCTGGCCTACGGGACTGACGCGTACGTCAATCTTGAGCTGTATCTGGCCTGGCGCGGGCGTGGTCTGGGGGTCGAAACGCCGGCCGTGCGGCGGTAGTCAGAAATACAGCCGCAGCTGGGCGTAGTAGATGCGTGGATACAGGCCGTACTCGCTCCGCAGGCGTGTGCCACGAACGCGGGCGCCCCACGGAAAATAGGCGCCCAGCCGCAGGTCGGCCTCATCGCTGATCGACACACTGATAAGCGGGCCGACCAGGCCGCTCAGATCGCGCAGATTCCACTGGCCGAACAGGAAGCCCTGGACCAGGGGGTGAAATTCATAGTCGAGCAGGCCGCCCAGGTAGTGCTGGCCGAGGTTGAAGAGTTCGCCCCGGGCCAGCCGTCGCGAGGTCGCCAGGCGCACATACGAGGCCGCGTCGGCCTGGCCGAAGCCGTTGTAATAGTATTCCAGGAGTGCGTACAGGCCGTTGAGAAAACGGTAGTCTACGCTGCTGACGGCCCGGAAGAAGGTCCGCCGTTCGGAGACCCGCCCGGCGTTGTTGCAGGTAAAGGTGAACTCGCCCCGGACGCCGACCCCCCGCAGCTGACCGTCAAAGAAGGGGCCGACCACAAGGTCGTGAAAAAACCTGCCGGCCATCAGACCGAGATCGAAATCCCGCACGCTGGTCTGGCCGCGCAACCCCATGGCGTGGTGCCGAAAGCTCTCACCAAAGGCGGCGTACACGGCGTCGAGTTGGGAAAACTGGCCCAGCGAAACCTTGGCCCGGAAGGCGTCTATGCCGGGCTTGAACTCCTGGTCGATGGCGACCGGGGAGAAGGCCACAAACAGGTCGGCCGGCGTCCACACCCGGCCCACCCCCCACGATACGGCCTGACGGCCGATAATGATATCGGCCGCAGGCAGGCTCAGCTGCACGTTGGCGCGGTCCAAGGCATGCCGCCACACAAAACCGCTGTTGTGCCTGGCCGTCCAGTCAAAGGGAAACACGGCAGAGCCGTCGGTCTGGCGGTCGCCGGAAAACAGGCCCGCTCGTGTTTCCGAACTCGGATTGATGACGCCGACATGCTCGTAGTGGACCGTCCAGCGTAACCAGCTGCCGATATCGCCCTCCAGCATCACCCGCGCACGGGTGAGGTCGGTGGCCGTATTCGACAGGCCGGGCAGGGCCGGCTCCTGTCCCAGGGCCAGGGTTTTGACGTAGCCGGTCAGACGCATGTCGGCGGGGTCATCCCACAGGGCGCGGGCATCGGAGGCCAAGCTCAGGTGGACCAGCACACATGCCAGCAGGCTGAAGCGCAGGCGGGCCGTCATGACTCGGATGCTGAGCTTGTCTGGCGCTCATCGCTCACGATCCGGCCGTCCCGCAAGCGGATGAGACGCCGGGCGCGGTCCATGACCTGGGGGTCGTGGGTGGAAAAGATGAATGTCGTGCCGTGGGTGTGGTTGAGCTGAGCCATGACATCCAGCAGGGCCGCGGCCGTGGACGAGTCGAGGTTGGCGGTCGGCTCGTCGGCCAGGATAAGGGCCGGCTGGGTCGCCATGGCTCTGGCAACGGCCACCCGCTGCTGCTGGCCGCCGGACAGTTGGGTGGGCCGCCGGTCTTCGAGACCACTCAGGCCGATCTCGGTGAACAGCTGGTCGATGCGCTCCCGCCGTTGCGCTTCGGAGACCCCCTGGAGCAGCAGGGTGAACTCGGCGTTCTCCCGGGCGGTCAGGACCGGGATCAGGTTATAGGCCTGAAACACGAAGCCGATGTGCCGGAGCCGCAACCGGGCCAGCCGGCTGTTGGATAAGGTGTGAAAATCCTGACCGGCCACCCGCACCTGTCCGTCGTCGGCCCGGTCGAGTCCACCGATGATGTTCAGCAGGGTCGTCTTGCCCGAGCCGGACGGCCCGGCGATGGCCAGAAATTCGTCCGCGGCGATGTGGAGGTCAACGCCCCGCAGAGCGGGCACCTCCAGGCCGTCGGTCCGGTAGGTCCTGGTTACGTCTTTGAGTTCGACCGCCCAGTCGCTCATGGCTGTTCCTACATGGTTCGGAGTGCCCCGGGCAGCTCGGTGCGGGCGGCTTTCCAGGCCGGGTAGGCGGCCATCAGCAGGGCCAAGGCGCCGACTATGCCAACCGCCCAGATAATCCGCGCGGCACTCAGCGACGAGTACAGGATCGGGTCAAAGACGGTCCCCGCAACCGGCAGGTCGGTCTCGGTGAAGACGCGCATATCCAGGCCATAGGTCGCAAAATACCAGTGACCGCCCAAGCCCAGGATCAGGCCCAGGATCAGGCTGAGCAGGATGAGGAGTACCGACTCATACATGACCAGGGTCAACAGCTGCGCCGGCTGCAGGCCGACCGCAGCGCACACGCCGAGTTCGTAGCGCCGCTCCAAGACAGACATCAGCATGGTGTTCAGCACGCCCAGGCTGACCATGACCAGGATCATGCCGTTCATGACATAGTTGAAGGCGTCGTCGAGCCAGACAAATCGGGCCAGCTCGGCCAGGGCTTGACGCCAGGTCAGGATTTCAATCTCAGTCGGCGTGAATTGGGTCCGCAAGGCGTCTGCCGCCGCCACGGTAGCGCTGTCCTGATGCAGGAAAACGGCGATCTGGCTGAGCTGATCGCCCGCCTGCAGAAAGGCCTGGGCTGCCGGCAGAGCGAGGTGGACCAGATAGGCGTCCAACTCGCGCAGACCGGTGTGGAAGATGCCGACGACCCGGAACAGACCGCTCTGAATCTCTCCTCCGCCCCCGTTCCGGTTGCCCGTCTGCGGATGGACGGCCTGGGCCATGAGGACGACTTTTGAGCCGATCCGGACCTTGAGCTTTTTGGCCAGCTCATCCCCGATCACCAGCCCTGAAGACTGCTCTCCGTCCAGATACGCGCCGGCGACCATGCGCTGCGGAATCAGTGAGACGACTCGCTCGGCGTGTGGCTGGACGCCGACAATGCCTACACCCGAGGCGTTGGCCGCAGAACTGAGCAGCCCCGAGGCCAGCAGGCGGGGGTTGACGCTGTGGAGGGCGCGGTCGGTGCCCAGGGTTTTGTCAACGGTTGAGACGACGTGGGCGGGAATGAGCAGATCCTGGGACTGGCTGAGTTGATAGCCCTCGGCCTGAATCACCACATGACCGCCGCCCAGCTTGATGCCGTTGACGATCATCTGTTCATGGCCGCCGTCACCCAGCCCCAGCGACAGGAGCAATAAACCCAGCCCCAGGCCGAGCGCCAGGACGGTCAGCATGGTCCGCCGCGCGTGGCGCCACAGGTTGCGCCAGGCCAGGCTCAAGAGCAGGCAGGCTCGTCGCATGGCTCACACCCGTCGCATGGCCTCGACCGGTCGGAAACGTGCCGCTCGAATAGCCGGATACAGCGCCGATAGCACGGCCACCAGCGCCAGCCCCAGCGCGGCCCGCAGATAGGTGGGAAAGTCGTGTTGGCCGTACCAGATGGGGTCGAGGACGACACCGGCCAAGGACAGCTCTCCCATCACGGTGCGTAAATCAAGCCCATAGGTCTGGAGATACCACACCAGCGGCGCACCAAGACCGGCTCCCAGGGCGACACTCACCCCGGCCAGCAGACTGGCTTCGAGCACGATCAGCAGGGTCATGGACATCGGCCGTAATCCCAGGGCCATGAGCACGCCACACTCACGGGTTCGTTCAAACACCGCCATCAGCATGGTGTTCATCACCCCGATGATGGCGACGAGGAAGATAATCGCGAAAAGAAAGGTGTTTGAGCTTTCGTTGAGTTGGACATAGTCGGCCAGGGCCGGGGACAGCTCGGGCCAGGCCCGAACCCGGATTGGCAGCGTCCCGCCGAGTTGGCTTTCGAGTCTGTCGGCAACCGCGCTGGCCATATCTGCGGTGGTGGTCAGCACGCCGATTTCATGAATCCGGTTGGCCGTCAGGCTCAGCAGCTCCTGGCTAGCGGCCAGGGGCATCAGCACAGTGCCACGGTCGATGGTCTCAGACCCGGTCCGCAGAATGCCAACCACGGTGTACAGGTCATTGCCCATTGAGCCGTCTGCGGCCTGGGTGAGCAGGATGATCTCGCTACCCGGCTCGACGGCAATGGTACTGGCCAGCTTCTCGCCCAGCACGACCTCATTGGCGCCGTCCGTGGCCTGCGGATTGAGAAAGCGGCCGCTGGTAAGACGGGTGTGGAAACGCGAAATCTGTTGCTCGCGGGTCGGATCAATGCCGAGCAGATCGGCCCCGGCCGAGTGGTCGGTACCGCTCACCAGACCATAGCCGTACACCCGCGGGGCTGCGGCCAGGACCTGGGGCTGGATCGTCAGGGCCGTCAGCAGCCCGTCAAGCTCGGTCCCCGTCCGTCCCCCCAGCGTATGGTGGAGCGAGCGGTCGGGGTAATACTCCGGGGCGTGAACCTGCATATGCGACAGGCCCATGCGCGTGCCGTTGTCGATCATCTGCCGGCTCAGGCCGTGCAGCAGGCAGGCGAACAGCAGCAGCATGGCATAGCCCAGGGCGATCGCCGTGACGCTGATGAGGGTGCGTCGCGGGTTGCGCCACAGGTTGCGCCAGGCCAGCTGCACGAGTCGGATGATCACCGCTAGCGTTCCAGGTTGCGCAGGGAAAAGGTGTCGGCCGCAATCGGAATGTCGAACTCCATGTCGTCATACACCATCACGGTCTGTTCCTGGGGTTTGTCCTGGGGTTGCATGACCATGCGGGCCGGCACCAGGCGGCCGCCCAGGGTGGTGTAGTCCGAGAACCGCAGCTCGCGCATCAGCGTCCCGTCCTCGTCGTAATAGCGCTGCCAGGTCGGCATCAGGTCGTCCTGGCGCACTTCGAGCTCGATTTTCCCCCACACCACCGGCGCTTCGGGCCGGGGGGTGAGCAAAAATTCATACACCGGGGTGCCATCCCGATCGCCCTCAAAGGCGATTTCCAGAAAATAGTCACGCACGAGCTGGCTGTCTTTGACCAGATCGTCATTGGTGAAATGGCTGCCCATCCAGGAGGCCATCATCATTGAGCTGGGAATTTTGATTGTGCGACTGACCTTGGGCAGATAATTCCAGATGTTATTGTCGACTTTCAGGGTGGCCGTGCCGGCTTCCTTTTTGGGCTGCTGTATCCGCACCAGGGCGTTCTGGGTGCCCTGGGACAAGATCTGCATGGTCAGGCTGCGCTGCCAGTTTTCGGTCACGATCTGCATGGTCACAATCCCCCGGCTCGAATCGCCCCGCAGCAGGCGGTCAACCCGGTCAACAATCTCCCGAGCACGCTGCTCATCGGTCGCAAAGGCCGGGCTGAACAGGCCGAGTCCGACGCTCAGGACGAGTAGTCGCATGAACCTCGCGCGTCTTGTGTGCACGGCCCTAGCTTTGCATCTCTCCCCGTTGGGGACAAGTCCCACGGCGTCACGCTGAACGCTGCTCTCTTGTTGATGAAGAGGCTCATCAGCGTTTACCGTGTTTGACAAATTCGCCGTTCATGGCACTCTCAGGTCGAGTCCGCCGAGCGCCACCCAGCAAAGGGGAACGATGAGAACCCGCTGAATCAAGAAGGGATCAGCGTTGCCCCTCGGAGAGAACCATATGTCTGCCGCACCGCATTTCGATCACCGCCCGTATCTGGTCAGGCCGGGCCACAAGGTTCGTCTGAACGACTACCGGACAAAAGCCGGCCCCGAGTTCAAGAACAAGTCCGCAGCGCGCACGGCCCTGCGCGAGAATATCGCAGACCTGACAGAATCCCAGCGTATCCTGTGGGCGAGTGCCGAATACGCCTTTCTCATCATCCTGCAGGGACCCGACGCTTCGGGCAAGGACGGTCTGGTCCGGCACGTGTTCTCCGGCGTGAACCCGCAGGGTTGTGTGGTCCACAGCTTTGCGGCGCCCAACGAAGAGGAGGTGCGGCACCATTTCTTGTGGCGGCCGAGCCGCTACCTGCCGGCCAAGGGCCAGATCAGCGTGTTCAACCGCTCGTATTACGAAGAGGTCTTGATCGTGCGGGTGCACCCAAAGTTTCTCGATGCCCAGCGCTTCCCGCCCGGCCAGCCTGGAGAAGACATCTGGCAGCTGCGCTTTGACGACATCAACAGCTTTGAAAAGGGCCTGGTGCGCAACGCCACCCAAATCCTCAAGTTCTATTTGCACCTGTCAAAAGAGGAACAGAAAAAGCGCTTTCTGGCTCGGCTGACCGAACCCGAAAAACACTGGAAGTTCTCCGACGCCGATATTCATGAACGGCGACACTGGAAGGACTACCGACAGGCCTACGAGGATATGCTGGGCCAGACCAGCACCGACTGGGCGCCCTGGTATATCGTGCCGGCCGACAACAAATGGTACGCCCGGGCTCTGGTTGCCGATATTGTCGCGGCGCGGCTCGGGGCGCTGCCCCTGCGCTATCCTCAGCTTGGCCAGGACCAGAAAAGACGCCTGCTGGAGGCGAAACGCGAATTGGAGAGCGAATAGGAGGCTGTCGTGCCGGACACTGAAGAACGGACGTTTCGCCTGCGCTTTTCCCTGAGTGCGGATATCCCGGTCGAAGCCTGGGACGATGAGGATTTTGAGGGTGATGAGTGGCTGGACGAGTGGGAAGTCAGGATCAAGCCTGGCTTGATCCGTCACGTTATGGGCTACCTGCGGACGTTTGAGGGCTGGACCTGCCACCTCCGCAACCGCGGCCTGTCACCGCTAGATGAGATTGAGATTGTCCTTAAAAAAGCTCGGTCACACGACACCTAGAGACGCCCCGATGGGGCGCCTCCAGGCGCCGTATCAGACCTGTCAGGTCCGTCAGACCTGGGTCGAGCCGAGCAGGTTGCCGCCCAGCGACGGGTGGCCGAAGCGCTTATCGCCCAGCACGTTGATGAGCGAGGTTTTGCCGGATTTGAGTGCCCGCTCCAGGGCGGGGATGATCTCGTCCGGGGTCTCGGCGTGCTCGGTATGCACCCCCATCGGCTCGAACACCTTGTCGTAGCGGATATTGGGCACCATATCGAACGGATCGGTCCGGCCCTTGAGCAGCGGCATCTGCTCGAAACTCGGGCCCCACGAGCTGTTGTTCCACAGCAGGCAGATAATCGGGATGTCGTATTTGGCGGCGGTTTCCATATCCATGCCGCCAATGCCCAGGCCGCCGTCGCCCGAGACAACTACGACCTGTTTGCCCGGTCGGCCGAGCTGCGCCCCGATCCCCATGCCAACCCCGTGTCCGACTGGGGCCAGCGGACCGGCGTCCACGATTTGTCCGGTGGTATGGGCGGTGAACCACTGGCTGGTGTAGCCGCTGAGGGTGAAGCTGTCGATGATCAGGGTGGCGTCCTTGTCAATGACCGAGATCAGGTCCTTGGTCAGCCGGTCGGGGTGAATCGGCACATCGCTATGCGTCTTGGCCGCCCGTTCTGCGATCATGCGTTCGTAGTTCTGGCGAACCTCGACCATCTGTTGCAGCCACGGGCTCTCGCGTTTGGCGCTGAAGTCGAGCTGCATGGCTTTGATGGCGTCGATAATCTGGCGCAGGACGAGCTTGGGGTCGCCGACAATACCGACCTCGGCCGGAACGTGCCAGCCCACGCGCTGCGGGTCGGTATCGACCTGGATATAGGTGGCCTTATCCGTCCAGGTCGGCGGTTCACCGAATTTTTCACCGCTCCAGAAGCGAAAGCCCACCGCCAGCACCACATCGGCGTTACCGGTAAAGGGTTTTTTCCACGCCCCACGGATGGCCAGGGGGCTGTCCTCGTCCAGGGCGCCCTGACCGGCCCGGCGGCAGTAGACCGGCGTGCTGGTCAGCTCGGCCAGCTCTTTGAGTTCTTCCTGGGCGTCGGACCAGAAGATCCCGTCACCCCCGGCAATCAACGGACGCTGGGCCGAGAACAGCAGTTCGGCCGTTTTTTCGATGCTGCGCGGGTCGCCCTGGGAGCGAATGGCATCGGTGTCGTAGATTTTGGCTCCCCGGCGCTGTTTGGTCTCGTCGTCGGTCTGGTACAGGATGTTGGTCGGGATTTCCAGCATGGAAACGCCCTGGGGCGGATTCTTGGCCTCGCGAAAGGCCTGGCGCAGGTCAACCTCAATCGTTGTCCAGTCCAGGACGCGTTTGCCGAACTTGGCAAACGAGCTGACGACATCCGAGCCGTAGGCTTCCTGAAACGAGCCGATGTAGTCCTCGGTCGTCGGGTGCTGGCCGGACAGGCACACCACCGAACTGTTTGTCAGGGCCGCCCCGCACAGTCCGGTCACGGCGTTGGTCAGACCGCAGCCGGCGGTCACGCAACACACGCCCGGTTCTCCGGTGACCCGGGCATAGGAGTCGGCCGCATACGCCGTGGCCTGTTCGTGACGCATATGGATCAGCTTGATGCCGTTATCGCGCAGGGTGGCCAAAATGGGGAAGGTATGCCCGCCGTTGACGGCGAACATGTATTTTACGTTTTGCTCTTTGAGGATGCGACCAATCAGCACTCCTCCATCGACACTTGCCATACGACTGCCCTCCTTGTGGGTATGAAGACGGGGCATCTTCCCATATTTTTCCGGAACAAAAAAGGAGGGGCGGGTTTCAAACCCGCCCCTACCGTCTGATGGTCACGACATCCAAGCTCTATGCGCAGGCGGCGAATGCTGGAATGCCTGCCCGCCCCCGCAGCGTATAGCTTGCCCGCCGGCTTAGGCGATAATGCCTTCTCTGGCCGCGCGCAGGAAGAATTTTGGTCTCCACAGCACGAGCGCGGCCGGCACGAAGGTACACGCGCCGAAGAAGCTGATACCCATCCACAGCGCCAGCAGCAGCCCCATTTCGGAACAGAACCGGATGCTGGCAAAGGACCACAGCATGGTCGCGGCGATCAGGGTGGCGGCGGTAAAGGCCACCGCTTTGCCGGCCGTATGCAGCCCCATGCGGACCGATTCGCTGACCCGGTACGACTCGATCTCTGTGTCGCTGAGATCCTTGCCGACCGAATACTCTTCGAGGGACTTGGCCACGGTTGGGCCGTTGTACTCTTCGACCGCCCGGCTGACGATGTACAGGGCGTAGTCAATACCGAAACCGACTCCGACCGTCACGATCGGCAGCGACTGAAGGTTGATCCCGATATTGCGGAAGCCCATATAGGCATTCACAATCCCGTTGGCCAGGAACAGCCCGATCATCATCACCAGCGAGGCCACCGGTGAACGGTAGGTAAACATCACGATCAGGAAGATCGTGCCGAAACCCAGGGCGTTCATCAGAATGTCGTTTTTCAGAATCTCCTCATTGGCCGCTGCGGTTACCCCGATCAGGCCGCCGGCCAGGCGATAGTCGGCGGTCTCGAGCGGATTATCGTTCACATACTGCTGCACGAAGTGCATGATCCGGGCGATATTGTCGCCCTGGTGATTGGCGCAGTAGAAAGTCACCCGGGTGGTGGTATAGCTCGGGTCAAGAAAACGCGAGGTTTCGCCCGGTGGTGCGCCGGCGAAGAAGAAGAAGAACAGCGCGCTGACCTTTCGTTGCTCCTGCGGAATCACGCCCCAGCGCGGCTGCATATCGTAGAACGTCATGTTGATCGACTGGATGATATCGGCCAGCGAGAAGCTGTAGCCAATATCCGGATCGCGTTCCATGTAGCGCTGGAAGCTCTCCATATTGCGCAGTAGGGTAGGATCTTTGAGGACATCCTTGTCCCGGCCTTCGAGCACGATAATCAAGGGCTCAATGCCGCCAAAGAACTTCTGAATTTCGAGGTGGGCCTGATTGTAGGGAGAATCCAGGTGCAGCAACGGGGTGCTGGCGCTCGGATCGCCGATGGTCAGGTGGCGAATCTGGGTCAGGGCTATCAGGAAAGAGATAACCCAGAAGGCGATGATCATCCTGGAGTTGCGCGGGATCACAATCCAGGCCGCGCATTTGCCAATAAGATTCTGGAGCCAGCCCTCCTCTCGTTGAATGACTTTTTGTCTGTCGGGGGCTCTGAGGTAGTAGTAGACGATGGGATTGAGCAGCAGCTCACTGATCGCCACCGAGGCGACCCAGATGGAGGCCGAGATGGCGATCCGCTGCAGAATGACCACCGGCACGATGATGATCACCAGCATGCCCAGCGAGTCGGTGATGATACCGCTCAGGGTCGGCACGAACAGCTCGGCAAAGGCTGAAACAATGGCCTGTTCTTTATTCCAGTTACAGCGCCGGTACTCTTCATAGTAGCGCTCGTGCATCTGGACCGAGTGACTGACCGCCCGTGCCGTGACAAAGAAGGGGATCACCAGGGCCAGGGGGTCCATGGCAAAACCCATCATGGACTGGATACCTAAGCCCCAGAAGGCCGAGAGAATACCGGTGATGGTTGGCCGCAGGGCACCCCGCCAGTCGTGGAAGTACAGGTAGAGCAGGATCCAGCACACCAGGGTTGCGGCCAGAAAGACGTAGAACACCTCGTTGGCGTAGTAGTAGATCCAGCCGTACAGCTGTGGCTCACCGGCGACGTAGATCTCGTGGTTTTCGGTTTCAAACGGTTCTTTGACCGTTCGGGCAATCTGGTCGAAGATCTCCTTGTAGTCCAGACGACCCTCAATGAAATTGGCTTTGATCAGGAGTGCCTGGCCGTTCAGCGCGACGAGCTGGCCATAGATGGATTCGTCGTTGTAACAAATCTCCTTGATCTCATTGACCTCGGCATCGGTCTTGGGTGGGCGGCGCATGACCGGTGGGGTGGCGATCGTGCCTCCCAGCACGGTCAGATAGCGGGTGGTGCGGTGACCGATCGACTCAATCTGATCGTGGTTCACCCCCGACACCCGGTCAATCGCCTGGGTCATGTCATAGATCTTGGTCAGCAACTCCCTGGTAAAGACATCGCCTTCATTGACCTTGAGCATGATGTTGACGTTGTTGGCGCCGCCAAACTGCTCGGCAAAGCGGAAGTGGACCTGAATCCAGGGGTGCTGGTAGGGCAGCAGGTTGCTGAACTGGGTGAACATCTCCATCTTTGAGGCCTGATAGGCCATGAAGCCGGTCACCAGGGCGACGATAAGGGTAATCGGCAAACGGAGTCGAATGAGCCCTTCGCCGAGGCGATAGAGGGCCGGTTTTTCCGCGAGGGCGTGCGATTGTTCCGAGGTGTTCGTTTCATCAGCCATGGGTGTCTCCTTTTATTGGTCTTTCACCGGACGCCAGGTCTTGCCACCATCGCTGGTCAGCAGAATACTCCCCTTTCCACCGACCATCACGCCGTTACCGCTCTCTGCGATGGCAACCCCGTTCAGCCAGGTGAACACGTCGGCATCGGTTTCCGCCGTTGACCAGTTGGCGCCGTTGTTGTCGGAGTGCAGCACCAGGCCGTTCGAGCCCACGGCAATCAGCGCACCGTCGGAATTCGGCTGGACGAGGTCGTAGAGGGGCATGTTCGGGATCCCGGCTCCGGTGGTGCCCTCCCGAGCGACCCAGGCCCAGGTCTGGCCGCCGTCGCTGGTGGTGGCCGCCGCGCCGGCACCACCGATGATGAGGCCGTTGTTGGAGTCGCTGAAATGGACGCGGAAGAAGGCCGCCAGCGACATCACATCCGAGGCCACCACGCCCATCTCTCTCAGCGACTCGAGCAGGCTGCCGTGTTGAGAGCCCCAGGTCTGACCGCCGTCGGTGGTGTTGCGGACGTTGCCGTACTCGCCCACCATCCAGCCGTGCTGGGTGTCAACAAAGTGGACCCCGTAGTACATGATGTCGGGGACGGCCAGCCGCATATCGTCGTTGAGACCGACCTGTGACACCTCAATCCGCTTGGCCGTCCAGGTTTCCCCGCCGTTATCCGTCGAGACCACTGTCGATTCGTCACCACTCGCCCAGCCGTGCAGATTGTCCACAAAAGAAACCGAGAACAGCGTCTTCTCGGTATCCGACTGCTGCTGGGTCCAGGTTTGACCGCCGTCGCGCGAGTGGAGGACGGTGCCGTAGTGACCGACCGCCCAGCCCTCATCGCCGACGAACTCAACCTGGTTGAGCGACCATTCCGCGGGAGACTCGACCTCCATCCAGGTTTCGCCGGCGTCCTCGGAGCGGATGATGCGCCCGTTGTAGCCGACGATGACAAAGGTGTCGCCCGTGGCGTGAGCAACGTCAAAAAACTTATCGGTGCGGGTGATAAGCTTGTCGACAAATGCGGCTGAATAGTCCCGATGACAGCCGGCTAGTCCAAGCCCCAGTACAACGGCTAGGGCAAAGAAACTCAGACGTGTGCGGGCACTGCCGGCCCTGTACGTATCCATCGCCTGTGACCTCCTTTGAAATGGTGCGAGTATAGTTATCCCCGGTAGGGCGGTATGATCTCCGTCCTTTGCACGGTTTTTTTGTAAAAGTCAAGGGTTCAGAGGGACAGGAGAATATCTAAACCGCCCGTTCCAACAGTCTCTCCAACGCGCGTGTATGGGTGTCAAGTGTACGTGTATGAACGCCGAGTGTATCAGCCATCGCCTGCCGGTCTGCGTTGCTCTGTCGCATCATCCAGGCAGCCCAGCAGAGAATGCCGGTCCAGACAACGCTGGAGAGTGATTCAGATACGGTCATGGGATGGGAGGGGAGCGGGGTTCAGCGGGTCGAAAGTGGTGCAGG
>JAGWBB010000043.1:23072-27285 GCA_021296095.1 Desulfurellaceae bacterium
GCGGCTCCCAGGCCACCGCGTTGCGGCCTTCCAGCTTGCCCCGGAAGTAGCCGTTGCCGGCAAACGCCAGGGTGAACAGATGGTTCCAGCGCTTGGAGCCACAGCCACGCACGGCGTCGCGCTTGGGCGCCAGCGGATCGTCCGGGTTGGCCGGGTCGTACTTGCCGTCGCCCTGGGTCCGCAGCGCAGCGTCCGGCTCCGCAACGGATGCCGGCAGCCCTTGGGCGAAGTTCCAGTTGCACATGTTGTTACTCATGCCGCCGCGGCCGGTGTTGTTGTACATCATCAGCCACTGGCCGGTCAGGAAGGAGGTCTGGACGCCGAACTGGCCGGGCAGGTTCCGGGTCCAACCCATGCCGGGATAGCTCATCAGCGACTGGATCAGGTCAAACCCAGCCATGCTGCGCCACACACCCGCGCTGTTCAGAATCCGGCCCCGCCGCCGAGCACGGGAATTCGCGTCTATTGGTCGATCCTGATGTGAGGTAAGTGTCCTTTTGTTCAAGCCTTCTTTGGTGCTGTAGCTCTGCTCGAAGCGGAACACCGCACCGGTGTAGTCGAAGTCGTTGTAGGTCAGGGTGAAGCCAATGACGTGCGAGTAGCGCCGTTGGTGGCTGAAGCCGTTGGTGCAGTAGGTGTAATTGCGCCGAATGGCGTGAGCCTGCTTGGCCTCATCGGTCGGCAGACCGTTCTCGTCGACGTGGCGCTCGCCCCAGTCGTAACCCAACAGGTCGGTGCCGTGCAGGCCGCCAAAGAAGTTGCCGTTGGTCCGGCCGTTGGCCCCCACACCCTGCTTGCCGCTGGGCGACAGACAGCGCAGCAAACCCTCGCGGAAGGTGCCGGCAGCCTCCTGCGTTGTTCCGTCAATCATGCCGTCGCCATCCATGTCCGGCCCATACTGGCTGAAGTCATCAACAGTGTTGGCGTTGGCAAAGGTGAAGGGGACGTACAGCCAGTTCAGGGAGAAGTCGAGGTTGAACCAGGTGCTGCCGATAAAACGGGCGCCGGCTGCGTGCCAGTGCCCCCGGCTGTGGTGGTGCGAGTTGCCCTTGGGCAGGTTGACGATGATGCTCGTCCGGTCGCCCGGGACATCGGCCGCACACCGCGCTCCGGTCTCACACAGGAAGTCGGCCGAGTCGGTGCGGGCGTTGTTGCCGGTGATCTGGAGCGACCAGGGATGGTCGGAACGCCGACTGCCCAGCCAGGCCGGCCGGTAGGGCAGCATGCGGATCGTGCCGTCCGAACCCACCTGCCCGCAATCGTGCATGGACCAGTCGTAGTACACCCCGTCTCTTTCGCAGCCACGCATCTGGAACTGGTTGCGCCAGCCGTCTTCGAGCACGAGGTCTCTCGTGCCATACCGGAACTTGGGCGTGTAGAACGCCTCAAGACCGGCGCCCGAAATTACGGTGCCGATGTTGCCGATGTCGTACAGCGCCTTGACGGCCAGACTCGGGCTGCGAAATTCGTCGAACTTCTCGCCCACGCCGAAGTTCTGGTCAATCCGCAGGGGGTTGACGATATCAATCGAACGGAACAGGTCGGACTCGCCCCACACAATCTGCTGATAGCCCCAGCGGGTGTACAGCTTGCCCGGTCCGATGTTGCCGTGGTCCACATCGACGTACAGATCCCGAAAGCCGTTCTCGGGCACCAGCCAGTTCGAGGTATGCTCTTCGTCGTACAGGTTTTTGTAGTGATCGCGGATGACGTAGACCGGATCGACCCGGGAGCGCCAGCGCCCGCTGAAGGAGGCGCTTTCCACCAGGGGGACAGGGATCTCGAATTTCCCGAAGAATTTGCCGCGGTTGTAAAAGTTGTCGTAGGTCAGCCAGATAAACCCCTCATTCCGCCACTGCACCCAGTCGAAATGTTCGCTGCCGTCGGTCTGAAAACTGTGGCGCATGCGATACCAGGTCTGGAGTTCAATGTCCGGTGCCAGGCGGACTGACGCCCAGGCATCCGTGCCCCAGGTCAACAGCCCAAGTGCGCCGACCAGCGCGCCCAGGACGAGTCGTCGTCCTAGTGTTTTTGCTCTCCTCATTATCTTGTGCCCTCCTTGCTCAGGTTTTGCGAGCAAAAGTCCTTTTTTCCTCATCCTCTCCACCTCCTCCAGTGCGCAGAAGAAATATTTCTCCTGTGGATATGAACCTCCTTTCTCAGATGTATGCCTACAGCAGGAAAAATACGCCTGCCCTCCCTTCACGTTCACCGGTATGGCTCGGTTGTATTCCCTGCCTGTCAAGAGATGCCCTCTCTTGTTCCGCGCTCTGCGCCTTATACCCAAAAGCGCCCGGTTGTGCAAGTTTCTTTACAATTTTGTGACAGCATCAAAAAAATGAAGCAAATACAGGCATATACGTCATCCGAATATGGAGCCGGGAGGAAAGACGGGCTTAAGCGGGAGCGCGGGTGCAGGGTCCGCCCGCGCTGTTGTGACGGCGCCCGGTCTCCGACCGGGAACGCCGGAGTGAGGCAAAGGCGGGGCGACCCAAACGTCGCCCCGCCTATGGCTAGATGAGGTAGTAGGTCGCCTCAAACCAGACCATGTCGCGGTGGGAGAAGTAGTTGAGCAGCGTCCACGAGTGGTCGTTCGAGCTGCCCAAGAACCAAGCCGTGCCAGCCGAAATGTCGAACGGCAGGCTTTTCAGCTCACGCCACCACCACTGCGAGAACAGCAACACATGGCCACCACGCGGCTCCCAGGCCACCGCGTTGCGGCCTTCCAGCTTGCCCCGGAAGTAGCCGTTGCCGGCAAACGCCAGGGTGAACAGACAGCCGCGCTCCGCGTCCCGCTGTGGAGCCAGCGGATCGTCCGGGTTGGCCGGGTCATGTTTCCCGTCGCCTTGTGTCCTCTTCGCGGGGTCCGGTTCCGGAATGGATGCCGGGGTCCCCTGGGAGAAGTTCCAGTTACACATGTTGCTGGTCATGCCCGAACGGCCGGTGTTTTGGTACAGCATCAGCCACTGGCCGGTCAGGAAGGAGGTCTGGACGCCGAACTGGCCGGGCAGGTGGCGGGTCCAACCCATGCCAGGATAGCTCATCAGCGACTGGATCAGGTCAAACCCAGCCATGCTGCGCCACACGCCAGCGCTGTTCAGAATCCGGCCCCGGCGCCGAGCGCGATGACCAGTGTCTTGTGGTTCCTGATTGGCTGTAAACGTTCTTTTGTTCAGGGCTTCCTTGGTGCTGTAGCTCTGCTCAAAACGGAACACCGCACCGGTGTAGTCGAAGTCGTTGTAGGTCAGGGTGAAGCCGATCACATTCGAGTAGCGCCGTTGGTGGCTGAAGCCGTTGGTGCAGAAGGTATAATTCTGCCGGATGGCGTGGGCCTGTTTGGCCTCGTCGGTCGGCCGACCGTCCTCGTCGAGGTGGGGCTCTCTCCAGTTGTAGCCGGACACGTCGGTCCCCAACCGCCTACCGAAGAAGCCGCCGTTGGTCCGGCCATTGGCCGCGACCTGTTCCTTGCCGCTGGGCGACACACAGCGCAGCAAGCCCTCGCGGAAGGTGCCGTCGGGCTCAACCCCTGTCCCATCATCTCCAACGGTCCCATCTATGAACCCGTCTCCATCCAGATCCGGTCCATAATTGCTGAAGTCACTGACCGTGTTGCCGTTGGCAAAGGTGTAGGGGATGTACATGTAGTTGAGGGAGAAGTCGAGGTTGAACCAGGTGCTGCCGATAATACGGACGCCCCCTGAGTGCCAGTTGCCCCGGCTGTGGTGGTGTGAGTTGCCCTTGGGCAGGTTGACCCGAGCACTCACCCGGTCGCCCGGCACGTCGGCCGCACACCGGGCACCAGTCAGACACAGGAAGTCGGCCGAGTCTCTTCTGGCGTTGTTGCCGGTTGCCGCCAGCGCCCAGGGATGATCGGAGCGCCGTTTGCCCAGCCAGACCGGCCGGTAGGGCAGCATACGGATCGAGCTGTCCGAACCTACCGTTCCGCAGTCGTGGAGAGACCAGTCGTAATACACCCCGTCCTTTTCACAGCCGCGTATCTGCTGCTGAATTCGCCAGCCGTCTTCGACCAGCAGGTCGGTCTGACCGCCGCGATACCGGGGCGTGTAATACCCTTCGATTCCTACCCCCGAAACCCAGGTGCCGATGTTGCCGATATCGTACAAGGCTTTGAGGGCTAGAATGGGGCTGCGAAATTCGTCAAACTTCTCGCCCACACCCAGGTTCTGGTCAATCCGTAAGGGGTTGACAATGT
>JAGWBB010000044.1 GCA_021296095.1 Desulfurellaceae bacterium
TTGGCTACCGCGAACAGTATAGCTCATCAGGGTAGGCAATTCTCACGGCTTCTCCCTAACTGATGACACGCCCTAGGCCAGAGGCTCGGGCGCGTGCGGAATCTCCTGCCACTGGTCGGGGTCGTGGCCATAGATGATGGTCGCGCCCTCCTTGTCGCGTAGCGCCCGCAGCCGGCCCAGGGACTGGTACATCTCTGACTCGTCCACCGCCACCGACGGCAGGAGGTCCTGATCCATATTGCCCCGGGTGTAGCACGCATCCCCGGTCAGCACGACTTCCGTGCCCTTGCTGACCTTGACCCGCAGCGACTGATGGCCAGGGGTATGGCCGTGAGTAGGAATGATGACCAGGCTGCCGTCGCCAAAAATATCCTGTTCGCCGTCCACAGCCTGGTAGTTGAGCGGATGGTCGTAGTCCTGGGGATCGAGCAGGGCTTTGGCCCGCAGCTCGGGGTCCTTGGTGGCGTCCAGCTCTTTTTTCTGGACCAGGAAGGTCGAGGTCGGAAAAAACTCGTTGCCGCCGGCGTGGTCAAAGTGAAAGTGGGAGTTGACGACATGGCTGATGTCGTTGGGGCTGAGCTTGAATTTGGACAGCTGGGCGACGATCTCCTCGCCCGGTTTGGTCTTTGAGACGATCAGGTTCGACACCTCTGGCCCCAGCCGCCCGACCGGATCGTCCATCACCGCGCAGTGCACGCCGGTGTCGAACAGGACATTGCCCTGGGGGTGGGTGATCAGATAACACGGCACCGGCACGACCAGGGGTGAGCCGGTTTCCTGATCGGGGAAAAACAGCTTGCTATCGAGTTCGAGAAACCCGCACGGCATGGAAAAAACTTGCAGCATCGGTGTACCCTCCCTGCCCCCTGTCATGGCAGGAATTGGGGCACAGGTCCAGCTATATTGAATCTGCGCCCGGTCTGGCATAGGGTGGCCGCTTCTCAGGCATGGAGGTGATGGATGCGTTGTTGGATGCGATGGTGTTGGGCGGTTGATTCTCCCTCCCCTTCCCCCCGGACAGTCCTGCTGGTGCTGATCATAGGCGGGCTCATCAGCCTGCTGCTCTCCGCCCGCCTCGCTCCGGCCGGCCAGCTCGCCACCCCGTCCAGCGGACCGACCGACGGGAGCCTGGGCGGCGCGACGGTCGCCCTGCCGCTCAACGCCGGCACGGCCGTGTACAGCAACCCGGCCCAACTCAGCGTGCTGCCCCCCTCCGTCTCGAACGGCGTACTGGCCATCCGCTTTCATCCCACCTATGAGAATGACCTGGGCTACCACAGCACCAGCCGAGAACTCCCGCTGGCGCCCAACTTCGGCTATGTCACCGACAACTTTGGCCCGTTTCGATTCGGCATCGGCGCGTATGGCTCGCTGGGTTTCATGTTCAACCACCGGGCCGACCCGGCCCACGGTGTGCCCAATAATTTCTTCACCGAACTGGTGTCCGTGTCCCTGGCTCCGTCAATCAGCTACTCGGTGAGCCCGAATCTGCACCTGGGCGTGTCCCTCAACCCGACCTATGGCCGCCTGAAATTCAAGACCCCCAGCCCGGTCGGCCGGCTGGATATCGACGCCCGCGGACCGGGCGTGTTTGGCACGCTCGGCCTGCTCTACCAGCCGACCGACAAACTGGATCTGGGTCTGTCCTATAAGACGCCGGGCCATATCTGGATGTTCGGCAACGCCCGCGTCGCCGGGGCCGGCGATGACACCAAGGTGGGATTCAACATTCCCCAGCGTCTGAGACTGGGCTTTGCCTACTACCTGACCGAGCGTCTGACGCTTACCATCCAGGGTATGTGGACCCAATACTCGGTGTTTGAAGACAGCCGCCTGCGTTTCGAGAAACGTCCGTTTCTGGATTCTCCCGCGCTCGGCGACGCCAAAGACCGCTGGCGGATCGGGGCCGGGCTCCAGTATGAGATTCTGCCGGGCATCAAATTCCGGGCCGGATTCTCGCACGAGCCGTGGGCCGTCAAGGACGACTCCCTGGTCCCGACCCTGGCCGATGCGACCGACTATCAGTTTTCGCTCGGCCTGGGTTTTGAGCGCGGCAATTGGCAGGTCGATCTTGGCGGCGGCTTGGCGCATACCGAGAACCGCCACGCGTCGCGGGCCGAAAATCCTGTCGCTCCGGGTCGTTACCTGCTGGACATGTCGGTTTTTGGCGTTCAGGTGACCCGCCTGCTCGGCTCCCCGTCGGCGGTTCCGACAGCTCGCCGCAGGACCGCTCCGGTACGCCATGCCCGCATCTCGGACACCTACGCCACGATTTCCGAGCGCCGGGCCGATAGCGTGCTCGGCACGCTGATCAGCCGCCTGTCGGCAGACCGCTGCCATGACCTGAGCCCGCTCCAGCGGGCCGTGCCGGGCTGTAGCTTCGGCATTCAGGTCGTCGGCTTCATCGGCAGCCGCCCGTCACCCGCGCTGGCCAGCACCGCCCTCCCGGTCCAGACCGGACAGACGGCTCCGCCCTCTCCCCCGGCTCCGGCCGCCGCAGCCGGCGAGGCCAGCCTAGATAGCCTCATCCAACGCCTGGCGGCGACGCAGTGCCGACACCAGGCCCGCGGCCGGGTGGCGCTTCCCGGCTGTGGGTGAGCCACCCGTCCCCCTCCGAGACCGGCTTTAAGAGACAGCCATGGACTCGTCCTCCTCCGACCATAGCGTAGAGTACGAGTCAGTCTCCGGCGATTATCTGGCCGCCCGCCAGCTCAAGAGGGGTGCGGCCGGCTGGGTGCTGCTGGCCGGCCTGGGCGTGTCCTACGTGATTTCCGGGGACTACGCGGGCTGGAACCTGGGGCTGGCCCAGGGTGGCTTTGGCGGCATGCTGATTGCGACCCTGGTCATGGGCGGCATGTATCTGTGCCTGGTGCTGAGCCTGGCCGAACTCTCGGCCTGCCTGCCTACCGCCGGGGGCGGCTACAGTTTCGCCCGCCGGGTGCTGGGTCCGTGGGGCGGCTATCTGACCGGCACGGCCATCCTGCTGGAGTACGCCCTGGCGCCTGCCGCCATCGCGATATTCATCGGCGGCTATGTGCACTCTCTAATCGGCATCGACGGCTGGATGGTGTACCTGGCCAGCTACCTGCTCTTTGTCGGCATCCACCTGTGGGGCGCTGGCGAAGCGCTCAAAACCATGTTCGTCATCACCCTGCTGGCGGTGCTGGCCATCGGCGTTTTCGTGGTCGGCATGCTGCCCCATTTCAGTACCGCCAAGCTGTTTGACATTGCCGTCAACGCGGACGCCGTGGGCGCCAGTGCCTTCCTGCCCGAGGGCTATATCGGCATATGGGCTGCGGTGCCGTTTGCCATCTGGCTGTTTCTGGCCGTGGAGGGCGTACCGCTGGCCGCCGAGGAGGCGGGCGATCCCGCTCGGGACATGCCCCGGGGCATCATCACCGCCATGCTGGTCCTACTGGTGTTCGGCGCCCTGGTGCTGGTCCTCGCCCCGGGCGGTGCAGGAGCCAATTTCATGAGCGACCACGGCGCCCCGTTAGTGGGGGCGCTCCAGGCGGTGTACGGCGCGGACTCGATGGCGGCCGCCTTCGTCAACTGGGTCGGCCTGAGCGGGCTGATCGCCAGCTTCTTTTCCATTATCTATGCCTACTCCCGACAGGTCTTCGCCCTGTCGCGGGCCGGCTACCTGCCACGCGTGTTGTCGGTGACCAACCGCCGCAAGGTACCCGTCCTGGCCCTGGTCGTGCCCGGCGCAATCGGCTTCCTGTTGTCGCTGACCGGCGAGGGCGACCTGATGCTGACCATGGCCGTTTTCGGGGCGACCATCTCGTACGCCCTGATGACCCTGTCCCACATCGTGTTGCGCAGGCTGGAGCCGAACCTGGAACGCCCCTACCGCACCCCCGGCGGAAGCCTGACCTCCGGCGTCGCGTTCGTGCTGTCCATCGTCGCCTTCGTCTCGACCTTCCTGGCCAGCCTGGAGGCGGCCATCTGGAGCGCGGTCTTCTACCTGCTCATGATCGCCTATTTCTTCCTGTACAGCCGCCATCACCTGGTGGCCAACGCGCCCGAAGAGGAGTTCGAGGCCATCGCCCTGGCCGAGCGGGAACTCGACTGAGGCGCGGGAGCAGTGGCGGGCTACCCCTACCCGCCCACATGCTCGCGCAGGGTCGTGCCCGTGTAGTCGCTCCGATATACCCCGCGTTTCTGGAGTTCCGGGACCAGGAGGTTCACCAGGTCTTCGTAATAGTCGGGCGCATAAAACGGAGGCGTGATCTGAAAACCGTTGCCCCCGCCGTCTTCGAGGAAGTGTTGCATGGCGTCCGCCACCTGGGCCGGGGTACCGACCAGGGGATTGCTGTCGCTGCCGGCCAGGTAGGTTTTGGAGATATCACGCAAGGTGATATTCTTGTCATACTTCTGATACATCTCGAACAAGCCTCGGGTGCCCGGTACGTCGAGGTCCTGAACTGGCACATCAAGGTCAAACCGGGACAGGTCGAGATTGAAGTGCATTGACATCTGGGCCAGGGACGCTTCGAGCGGAATCCGGGCGCGGATGGCGGCGTAGCGTTCGCGCGCCTCGGCCTCACTGTCGGCCACCAGCGGCTGGCCGGCCCACATGATCGGAATGGTGTCGGGATTGCGCCCCAGGCGTTCCGCCCGGCCGGCAATGTCCTCACAGAAGGCGCGCATCTGCTTGACCCCGCGCGCAGCGCTGAAGATGCCCTCGGCGTGCCGGGCGGCAAAGGCCCGCCCCCGGTCCGACTGACCGGCCTGAAACAGAAACGGCCGACGACGAACAGACGGCATGACCGTGAACGGCCCCCGGGTCTTGTACCACTGTCCCTGAAAGTCGACCCGGTGGACCTTGGACGGGTCGGCAAAGACCTGGCGGTCCATGTCCATCCGTACGGCATCCGCCTCCCAGCTGTTCCACAGGCCGTAGCACGCCTGCATGTATTCGTCGGCGCGCTCATAGCGGTCGTCGTGTGCCGGCAGGCTGTCCAGCCCGAAGTTGTTCGCCTCGGCCGTCGAGGTCGAAGACACGATATTCCAGCCAATCCGCCCCTTGGTCAGATGGTCAAGCGTTGCGAGGGTCCGGGCCAGCAGAAACGGCGGGTAGAAGGTCGTGGACATGGTGACGGCAAAGCCGAGTTTTTTGACCACCGCCGAGAGATAGGTCACCAGTGCGACCGGGTCGTGGCTGGGGAACTGGATCGCATAGCGCACCTGCTCGGGCTGGGTGCCGCCGGCCAGGCTGTCGGCGAAAAACAGCATGTCGAACCTGCCGCGCTCCAGGGTGCGGACCACGGATTCCCAGTACTCGCCCTCGTACCACTTGTGGCGGATCTTCTGGCGCGGATAGATCCACGACAGCGGCATATGCGGCGCCGGGGTAAAGAGCGCAAAGCCGGCGAGGTGGATCTGCTTAGGCATGGCCGATTCCTGATGTAAGGAGAGCCGCTTCTTCTCTGCGAGGCGCTGGCCTGTCAGGCCTCAGCCCAGCTGGTACACCCGGGCGGCGTTGCCGCCAACAATCTTGGCCCGTTCTTCTTCGCTGCAGTCGGCGAGCAGGCCCGCCAGAAATTCCTGGCTCTTAGGAAAAGTCGATTCCTGGTGAGGATAATCCGATCCCCACAACAGGCTGTCCACACCAATGACCTCTCGGTCACGAATACCCATGTGGTCTTCCTGAAAACTCAAAAAGACGCGGCGATGAAAGAACTCGCTCGGCAGGACATCCTGTGTGAAGCGCGCCCCGGCAATCTCCCGTGCGCGCTGGGTGTAGTTGTAATCCATGCGGTCGAGGAAGTGCGGCACCCACGACAGCTCCATTTCGACCGATCCGACCTGGAGTCTGGGATACCGCTCGAACACGCCGCTGAAAATCATGTCGGTCAGACACACCCGCGGCCAGTGGTCCAGATTGACAAAAAAGGACGGCTTGGCCGCGTCCAGGAGGAGCGCTCCGGGGTCGTCCGGGTCAGGCCGATTCGTCGTCACATGCAGGCTGATGGGCAGGGCCAGGTCCTGGGCCGCCGCCCAAACGGACTCGTACTCCGGCCGGTCATAGCTCAGGCCTCTCAGCGGCTGGATGGTAATCATGATGCCGCGATGCCCCTGTTTGGCGCAGCGCTCCATTTCCTTGACCCCCGACGGAATATCGTCGAGGTTGATCATGGCGATGCCCCTGAGACGCTCCGGAAAGGTGTCGCAGAACTCGGCCAGCCAGTCGTTGTAGGCGCGAAACAAGACGGTCAGCAGCTCGCTATCCTGAATCCGCTGGTAGAGTTGCAGCCCAACGGTAGGATACACGAGGCCCATGTCTATGCCGTCGGCATCCATGTCTCTGATGTGCTCTTCGGGGATATAGGCGCCGAGCCGGATATTCTCCACCTTATCCTTGAAGCTCAGGCGATCCGGGTCCTCAAAACGCAGGCCGGCCTGGGCACCGGCCGCAGCCGTCTGGATCTTAATACCTTCGCAATACCACCAGTCGTCACCCTCTTCCGGGATGACTCGCGGGGCGCGGTCGCGGAACTTCTTGTCGAGCCTCGTGGTCCACAGGTCGAGAGGTTCATAAATGTGATCGTCCGACGAAATCACCTTGTGCTTGTGCATCTGATCCCCTCCTTTGCCGGCATTATTCTTCCGGGGGGACAAGCCTGTCAATCGAAAGCGTCGAGGTGATTGCCGACCCACGGCTTGAACCGGACGGGCAAGCCGGCTATAGGGCTGTCAAGCTCGGTCCCCATAGGAGGCGTCATGTACAAAGTTGTTGGCTTGCTGAAACGTCCCGAAGGCATGCAGATGGAAGACTTTCGTCGCTGGTGGCTGGAAGTCCACGCCCCCAAGGTGATGAAGTGGAAAGGCGTCAAACGCTACTGCGTCAACCTGTGTACCACAGACGATCAGCGCTATGACGGGATGGCCGAGACGTGGTTTGAGACCAAGCAGGACATGGACAACGCCTTTGTCCCGGCCGAAGGTCAGGCCGCCAGGCAGGGCGCGACCGACGGCTCTCGGGAAATCGTGATTCTGTTCACCCAAGAAAACGTGATGATCGACGGCTAAGCGGCCCAAGGTCCGGTCCAACAAAGAAAGCAAGAGAGGAAGCATACGCATGATACAGGCAGGCATTATTTCATCCGACGGCCACATCTGTGAGCCGCCCAACTGCTATATCGACTACATTGAGCCCAAATACCGCGACACCGCACCGCGTATTGTCGCCCAGGACGATGGCACCGAAGCCTTTGTCGTCCACGGTATGAAACGCCCAGTTCCGCTGGGTTTTATTGACGGTGCCGGGTTCAGCGTCACCGAGCGGAACGAGCGGGCCAAAATCTGCAAGTTTTCGGACATTCGCGAGGGCGCCTACGGCGGCCACGCCCGCATCCCGTATATGGATCAGGACGGCCTTGCCGCCGAGGTCATCTACGCCTCGATCGGCATGGGGCTGTGCATGCACCGCGACCCCGAGTACAAAAACGCCTGCATGCAGGCCTATAACCGCTGGCTGCAAGCAATGGTCGGCGAAGAGCCCGACCGCATTCTGGGCCTGGCTCAGACCGCCGTGCTGAGCGTTGACTCCGCGATTGAGGATTTCCGGCGGGCCAAAGACATGGGCATGGTCGGCATGATGATGCCCGGCCGGCCGATCCATGAGGACTATGACCACTCCGACTACGACGCGCTGTGGGAGTGCGCCACCGACCTCGACCTGCCGATCTGTTTTCACATCCTGACCTCACGCGACGGCAGTCTGGCCACCCCGCACCGCGGCCACGCGCTGAACAACTTCCTGGGCATCATCCGCGCCGTCCAGGATGTCGTCGGCATGATGGTCCTGGGCGGCGTGTTCGAGCGCCATCCGCGCCTGAAGCTGGTGTGTGCCGAGGGTGACGCGGGCTGGATGCCGCACTACATGTACCGGATGGACCACGCGGCCAAGTTCAACGCCCAGGACGGCATCGTCAAGGGCCTGTCCAAGCTGCCCAGCGAATATATCAAGAGCAACGTGTGGATGACCTTTCAGGACGACAAGACGGCTTTTGACTCGCTGCACATGATGCCCCACACCCAACTGCTGTGGGCGAGCGATTTCCCACACACCGATTCCACCTGGCCGCGCTCCCAGCAGCTGTTGGCCCGCCACACGGCCGCGCTGAGCGAGCAGCAGCGCCAAGACATTCTGCGCGACAACGCGGCCCGCCTGTTCAACCTGCCGGCCGGCAGCCAGTCGTGGCGCATGGATGGCGTAGCGACCGCCTCGTAGGGGCGTCCCCCTGTGGGCGCCCTCGCCACTTCGTTTGCCGGGTATTGTCCAGGTCGGAGAGACGTGACAGCTTGGCAGCAGACAGTCAATCTGGAGGGTGCGATGAAAAGACAGACGCGCAAAGAACTCGGGCGCTACATTGTCGCCGACCCGGATATCTGCCACGGTCAACCGACCTTCACAGGCACCCGCATCATGGTCGAAAGTGTCCTTTTCCGTGTGGCTCAGGGCAAAGACTGGGAGTGGATCTCTCGGGAGTACGCTGGTCGAGTCAGCCGCGAGGCAATTGCCGAAGCCGTTCGGCTGGCCAGCGGTCAGGTCTGATAATAGCCGAAGGCGGTCCAGCCGCCGTCGATGACCATCACTTCGCCGGTCATGAAGCCGGCGTCCTGGCTGGCCACAAAACGCACCGCCTTGGCCACGTCCCGGCCCGTCCCCAGCCGCCGCTGGGGGGTGCGTTTCTTCAAGTCTTCGACGGTCAGCTTTTTGTCTGCGACCAGCCGATCAATCATGTCAGTCTGGATATAGCCGGGCGCCACACAGTTGACCCGAATGCCATACCGAGCCCACTCGATGGCCAGCACCCGGGTCATGTGGTCGACCGCCGCCTTGGATGTGCAGTAACCCAGGGTGGCCGGAAAGGCGTTGCGGCCCAGAATCGAGCCGATATTGATGATGCAGCCGGACCGCTGCGGCCGCATCTGGCGGGCCGCAGCCTGGGAGCACAGAAAGACCGACTTGACGTTGATGTCCATGTGCTGGTCCCAGTTCTCCTCGGTCATCTCAAGGGTCAGCTGGGGACGGGTGATGCCGGCATTGTTGACCAGGATATCGCACGGCCCGAGTTGCTCTTCGAGCTGGCCAAACAGCAGGCTGACCTCGGCGGCCACCTCCACCCGACAGCCCAGCGCGATTGCCTGGCCGCCCCGGCGCTGAATCTCGGCCACCGTGGCGGCCGCATTCTCGGCCCGGGTCGCCACGCACGCCAGCCGCGCCCCGGCCTCGGCCAGCTCAAGCGCAATGTCTTTTCCCAGGCCACGGCTGGCACCGGTCACCAGCGTAACCGCACCGTTCAGGGTATCCATAGGCTCGTCTCGGCTCCGGGCTCGGCCGGGCTATTGCCGCGGGTGCTCGGCGTTATAGTCCCGAATAGCTTTGAGAATCGCCCCGCTGGAGCGCTCCATCAGCGCCTTTTTGTTGGCCTGGACCCGGTCGGCCGAGGCGTGCAGCGGCCGTAGCAGCCCTTGGACCTGGGGCATCACATGCCGGGCCAGCAGCTCATAGCTGCGCGCCGACAGCTCGGGCGACACCCAGTCGTGGGCAAAGCACAGCAGGGTGCCGAAGCCGCCCGACAGCTGTTGCAGGCCGGCGATCTTTTCCAGGGCGTCTTCGGGCGTGCCCAGGATGGCCCCACCGTGTTCGTCCATACTCCGCGCCGCCTTATAGCCGTCCTCAAACGGCCGACGCTTGGGCGTGCCCAGGATGCCGACGATGTAGTCGTTCTGCCAGCGCTGCAAGCCGTCGGCGACCTCACGACAGGCCTGCTCTTTTGAGTCGGACAGGTGGAAGGGCATGACGATCCGCCAGTCGGCCCGGTCAATCTGTTGTCCGTGCTCGCGGGCCGAGGTCTCGCCAAAGCCCCACTGGGTCGGCAGCGCGGTCAGCCCTTCCTCCAGGTAGGAGGCCAGCGACAGCACGCCAACGCCGTACTTGCCGGCCGTTTTCATGCCCGAGGGCGAAATCGACGAAGCCACGGCGACCGGCATCTCGCCTTGCAGCGGCCGCAGCTGTAGCACCGCGTCGCGCAGGCTGAACCAGTCGCTCTCAACCGTCACCGGCTCGTCTTCGCGCAGCAGCCGCAGGACCGCGCCCAGACCTTCGTCCATGCGCTCGCGCTGGGTCATCGGATCAATGCCCAGCATGACCGCGTCGGACGGCAGGGCGCCGGGTCCGACGCCCAGAATGGCCCGGCCCCGGCTCAGGTGGTCCAGGTGGACCATGCGCTGGGCAATGTTGAACGGGTGGTGGTAGGGCACCGAAATCACCCCGGTGCCGAGTCGGATATGGTGGGTGCGCTCGGCGGCCGCAACCAGAAACATCTCGGGCGAGCCGATCGTTTCCCAGCCGGCGGAGTGATGCTCGCCGACCCAGAACTCGTCAAACTGGAGGCGGTCGAGCAGCGCGGCCAGCTCCAGGTCGCGCTGAAACTGTAAAGTCGGGTGTTCACCGAGCGGATGGTGGGGAGCCAGAAAGGCTCCGAAGCGAAGACCTTGGCGCATATCTCTCTCCATTTCTGATCAAAACTTGCCCGGACTGTACCAAAACCGGCCCAAGCCAGCCAGGGGCCGTCATCAAACCGCTCGCTGCGGACCACCCGACATATATCCATAGACGGCCGGCTCGCTGACATCCAGGTGGATGCTCTGCTTGGATCTCATCGGCCTGATTATTGTAAGTCTGCGGTGAGTTCCAGGTACAGTTCAGACACTCATTGCCCCTGCATTGCCCCTGACAACGAGAATTGAATCAAGCCGCCGCCCCGTACGGTTCTGAAGATTCTTCGGCCAAGCCGCCCTTTCACCCGCGATTCATTCAGCCGAGCATGGCCACCCTCGGCCGGTAAGTCCCTGATTTACCTACCCCTGCCCACGGCCGCTCGGCCGGCTACGTCTGATAACGGACAAAGTGTCAAGTTTGCGGGCGGATGCCTTTGATCGGAAAAAGGTGGGGCGCCCCGCTCCCATACCTAGATTTTCCCCTCCAGAATTAACGAGAGGGGAGAAAACCCTTATAGTTGACTCAGGAGGACGCTATGGCTCCACTATTTGATGGCGACATCCCTCAAGACAAGCAGAAGGAAATCGAGCAGAAGGCACTCGAATGGGTGCGAACATATCGCCAGAATTGGACAGACAGGGACTGGACCCGCTGGGAAGTACTGCAAGGCATCGATCTTGAAGCGCAGTTGCTTGCCATTAAGAGTCTGCTCTCCCGCAACCAGCAAGCTGAAGACGATTTGAAGCGGGAGATTGACGACCTCTGCGAACAATCTCGAAAGACAGCGCAGGAAGTACAAGACTCTGGAGATTATCGCGGGCCGGATCGGGCCTACGAAGCGTTCTTTGAGGACATGGCTAACAGCATGGCGGCAGTCGGGATGCTTGCTCCATTTGTGGAGGCGCTCTTTGTATCTGTCTTCAAACATTTCGAGGAGAAGGGAACAACCGCACCCTCTCCTGGAGACCCAAGAAGGCAGGTTACAGGGCGTTCTTACTGGGACCCGAATCTCGTATACGAACAGAGCGAGAAACGAAAAGACAGAGGCCGTGTTAAAGGCATCTTCCAGATTGCCGGCTCAATCGGGCTTGAGCCATTTCTTCCAAAAGACTCTCAGAAAACCTTGGAAGCCTTGTTTCTTTATCGCAACAGGATGTTTCACGATGGGCTTGAATGGCCAGAGAAGATGCGGACAAAGTTCCGAGACATGATCCAAAAAGAAGATTGGCCAGAAGAGTGGTTCCCGCCAACGTCCAAGAATGGGGAACCGCTGCTCTTCTCCATGAGCACCGAGTTCATTCAGCACTGCCTGCGAACCATAGACGGCATCCTTGATGGAGTTGGAGCATACGCTCGCTCCCGTGGGAGCGAAAAAAACAGCGTTCCCCAGCATAGTCTGCCCCCTTCTCCCGTGTCCGAGAAGGTCCCTTTATGTCCACCTTGGGGCAGAGCGTCCGATAAGGGGCGATGTGTCAGCTTTCGCGGCTGCAAACGCAAAGCAGGACCGATAACACCCAAAGTGTTAAGCTTGGGCGGCCTAGTCCGCGCGGGCCGGGGCAGTCCGTTCGATGAGAGCCTTTAAGGCCAGCATGGTCTCTTCGTGGTGTTGCATAGTCTCTTCGTGGCGTTGCGCCGCGGCCAGGGCGAGGGCCTGGGTTTGCTGCTCGCGGCTCGAATTGCTCCGGTACATGAGCCCCAGCCCGACGGAGAGCAGCACCAGCTGCCCGAGGCCGACCCCCAAGGCGACCCAGGCCAGGGGGGTCATGCCCACTGGCGGGATAAGCGCCTGTAACGCGGCGAGGGTGGTGGCCCCAAGTTCGATTGTCTGACTCTCCATAGGTAGCTCCTTAGCACAAATCCCGATCCCCCCGCCGCCACTGGCACAGTGCAAAAAAATTTTTCGCTTCCACGGCTGATAACGCCCAATGTGTCAAGCTTGGGCGGGCGGCTACGCCCGTCGGCGGGGGAGGCTCACCCAACAACAGGACCAGGCAATAAGATACGCTTTCACGAGAACCTTACTGCTGCTGAGTGAACTCCGTGTGCAACCCCTGTGTCTCGGGGCAAGAGGGGGATCGCTGCTCAGCCCGCAGAGGGTTTCCGCGCGCGGACGAAGGCGCTGCCGAACTTGCCGTCCACCTCAGAGGCCACGGCCTCAACATCAATCCCCTTGTCGGACAGATAGGTACGAGCATCTTCGACCCGGTAAATCCGCGTGGGTTCCAGAGTGATATCAACAAAGCCCGCCCGTGCGAGTTTGGTCCGGTAGTCGTGCTCTTCCAACGCTCCGGCGAGACATCCAATCCACAGTTCAAGGTTGCGTCGAATCTGCTCCGGGATCGCTCCACGCACGACAATGTCAGACACCGCAAACCGTCCGTCTGGTCGCAGCACGCGCAGCGCTTCAGAGAGAACGCGATCTTTGTCTGCCGACAGGTTAATCACACAGTTGGAGATAATGACATCAACCGCGTTGTCAGGCAGGGGAATGGCTTCCATCTCGCCTTGCAGAAACTCGACATTGTCGAGCCCCGCCTTGCGTTGGTTGTCGCGCGCTAAGGCCAGCATTTCGTCTGTCATATCGAGGCCATAGACTTTTCCGGTGGGACCGACTCGGCGGGCCGACAGGAGCACATCGATCCCGCCCCCCGAGCCGAGATCAAGCACGGTCTCGCCTGGATTGAGCTGCACCAGGGCTGTGGGGTTGCCACAGCCGAGCGAGGCGGCAATCGCCTCCAGAGGAATCCCTGCGATCTGGTCCTCGGCGTAAAGGTGTGAGGTAATCGGATCATCGGCACTCGCGGTGGCCGCCCCGCAGCACGCCCGGTCTCCCTGGGCGGCTTGGCGCGCCGCTCTGCCGTACACTTCCTTGACGTGCTGTTTCACATCCTGGCTTTGCATGCTGACCTCCTTGTTTCATCGGCCACGTCACCGGCCAAGGCGTGACACCACTCCTGGGCTTCGGCTTCTCGCTCCGTGTCTTCCGCCATGGCTTGGTAGCCGGCATCGAGCGTGGTCTCGACCCCATGCGGCCGCACCAAGTCTTCGATGAACTGGCTGATACGGCGCTTGCCCACCGTCCGGTACAGGCCCTCGTAGACCGCTTCTTCCAGTGTAATGGTCAGTTTGCGAGGCATGGCAGGCTCTCCCTAACACGTAATACGTACTCAGACATACCAGACACCAGCCACACCGGCCACTGCGGCGGATAACGCGCAATGTGTCAAGCTTGGGCGAGGGACGGGGCGGGGTCAGGTCCAAGCCGGCCAAGAACTCAAGGAGCAATCCATTGACCTCTGAGGGGCGACCACGTGCTAGCCCTCCGCTGCGAGGGCCGGCGTTCGAGCGGGCCGCTGTGAGCTTGCGAGACACCCATTTCCAAACTGAGACGGCACCAACCACCCTAGCCCGTGGCGGTGTTTCGTATTACCCTGTGGGCTCATTATGACACAGCCGATTGAGAGAATTCGGACCAACTGTCCCCGCGACTGCTATGACGGCTGCGGCATTATTGTTGAACGCCGAGCCGGCACAATCAGCCGCGTCCTGGGCGATCCCGCCCACCCGGTATCGCGCGGCGCGCTGTGCCAGAAATGCGCCACAGCCTACAACGGGGTGTGGCAGGATGAGAACGCCCGCCTGCTGTCGCCGCTCAAACGCAGCGGTCCCAAAGGTCGGGGACAGTTCGAGCCGATCGGTTGGGATGAGGCGCTTACCACGATTGCGTCCCGGCTGCACGCCATCATCGCCGACGCCGGTCCTCAGGCCATCCTGCATACCCACTACAGCGGCACCCTGTCACTGCTCGCCTATGTGTTCCCGCTGCGATTTTTTCACCGCCTGGGCGCAACCGAGGTCGAGCCCGACACTATCTGTAACATGGCCGGTCATGTCGCCTGGAACCTGCTGTTCGGCAGTTCGTCGGTCGGCTTCGATCCGCGTACTGCGGCCGACTCGGCGTGCATCCTGGTGTGGGGCGCCAACCCGTCCCACTCGGCACCCCACGCCCATCGCTACTGGCTGACCGAGTCTCCGGCCACGGTCATTGTCGTCGATCCGCTACGGACCGAGTCCGCCGCCCAGGCCGACCTGCACCTCCAGCCCCGGCCGGGCAGCGATGCCGCCCTGGCCTTCAGCCTGCTGCACGTCCTGCACCGCGACGGCTTGTTTGATACGGATTTTATTGCCCGCCACACCCTTGGCGGCGAGGAACTGCTGGCCCAGCTCGAACCGTGTACGCCGGCCTGGGGCCAGCGCCACACCGGCGTACCCGCAGAACTGATCGAACGGGCCGCCCAGCTGTACGGTCCGGGCCCGTCCCTGCTGTGGCTCGGCCAGGGGCTCCAGCGCCAGGCGACCGGCGGCAATATCATGCGGGCGTGCGGCCTGCTGCCGGTCATGACCGGTAATATCGGAAAGCCCGGGGCCGGCTTTTACTACCTGAACAATACGCCGGCCATCGCCGGGGCTGATTTTGGGAAGCTGGCCGGGACCGACCTGCTCAGGACCAAACGGGCCAGCATCAGCCACATGGATCTGGCCCAGCGGCTGGAAGATCCCGACACCGCCCAAGCCCTGGTGTGCTGGAACACCAACCCGGCCGCCTCAGCCCCACAGCAACAACGCCTGCACCGAGCACTCAGCCGTCCCGAGCTGTTCAGCGTTGTCGTTGACTGCTTCCCGACCGATACCAGCGACTTTGCCGATATCGTCCTGCCGGCGGCCAGCTTTTTGGAGTTCGACGACCTGACCTTCAGCTATTTTCATCTGCATATCGGCGCCCAAACACAGGTCCGCCAGCCAATGGGACACGCCCTGCCCAATCAGGAAATTTTTCGACGCCTGGCAAAAGCCATGGGCTACGAGGAACCCGCCCTGTTTGAGCCTGACCAGGCCATGCTTGAGCAGTTGCTCAAAGAGATGGGCTGTGATTTCGATTTTGCCCATCTGCAACAGCTCGGCTGGCACCCGATCAGCCAGACCCCGCTGATCTTGTATGCCGACCGGGTCTTTGACACGCCGAGCGGCAAGATCGAAATTGCCTCGGAGCGAGCCGCAGCCAAGGGCCTGCCGCGGCTGCCCCAAGCGTGGACGGACGCGCCGCCCCAGCCCGACCGACTGCGCCTGATCAGCCCGGCCTCGAACTGGCGGCTGAACGACTCGTACGCCAACGATCAGCGTCTGGCCCAGAGAGCCGGGCAGGCCAGCGTCATCCTGAACCCGGCGGACGCCGAACGCTTGGGTATCCGACCCGGTGAGCCGGTCCGCCTGGAGAACGAAACCGGTTGGCTGGATCTCACGGCCAGGGTGGAAGCCCTGGCTCCGCCCGGCGTCGCCGTTGCCTACAAGGGCCGCTGGCCCAAACACGAGACCGGCCGGCGTAACATCAATACCCTCAACCCGGGCCACAAGGCCGACATGGGTGAGAACAGCAGTGTGCATAGTATCGAGGTCAGGCTGCGACCGCTGAGCAGAACGGAGTGAGGAGGCAAAGATGGGTTTGGTGCTGAAGGGAGGCGTTCCGCTGCTTCTGCTTGTCGCTGTCTTGTACTGGAACTGGGACGGCTCGCCGCCGGTCATCTCCTGGCCGTCCAACCTGTCCGAATCGGTGGGCGGCCAAAGTCCAATCACAGTGCGTCTCCTGGATTCGGGCAAGGGCTTGGCCAGCGTCTCGGTGGTGGCGGTCCAGGCCGATACCCGCACCCCGATTCTGACCGAGCGCATCGCCCGCCCGCTGGCTCCCTGGGCGAGCGGCACCCTCCACCGCGAACTCACCTTTTCCCTGGACGCCACGCCGGGCCTGGCCGCGTTCAGAGACGGTTCTTTTTCTGTGGAAGTGCGAGCCGAAGACCACGCCAACTGGTGGCTGTTCAGCCGTAGCGCGGCCGCCGTTCGGACCTTCGAGCTCGACCGCACGCCGCCCCGGGTCATCCTCCTGTCGACCCAGCACCGCATTCGACAGGGCGGGGCCGAATTGATCCGCTATCGGACCTCCCCGGACACCCAGCGCAGCGGCGTCACGGTTGGCGAGCGGAGCTTCCGCGGCTACCGGCAGCCGACGGCCGACAGCGACGAGTTTGTGTGCCTGTTTGCCCTCGGCCATAACGACCCGGTTCAGATCCCCATCAGCGTCTGGGCTGAGGATCATGTCGGTAACCGGACCGAGACGACGCTGGCGGTCTTTCGCCACAACCGCAGATTCCGTCAGCGCACAATCACCATCTCGGACCGCTTTATTGATACGGTCCTGGCCGAGGTCATCCGACAGTCCAAGCTGCCCACCCCTGAAACCCAGCTCGAGCGTTTTCTGCTGGTCAACGCCGAACTGCGCCGCCAGAACGACGCCACGATTGAGGAGATTGCCGGCCGCTCGGTCGATCACGTCCTGTGGAGCGAGGCCTTCAGCCAGCTGAGCAACTCGCAGGTCGAAGCCCGCTATGCCGACCACCGCGCCTACGTGTATCAGGGCCAGGAAGTCGATCAGCAGACCCACCTGGGCTTTGATCTGGCCTCGACCTCCCAGGGTCCGGTCGAGGCGGCCAATGCCGGCACCGTGGTGTATACCGCCTATCTCGGCATCTACGGCAACTGCGTCATTCTCGATCACGGCCTGGGGCTGATGTCGCTGTACGCCCACCTGAGTCAGATTGATGTGGCCGAAGGCCAGCAGATACAGCAGGGCGAAATGCTGGGCCGAACCGGCAAGACCGGACTGGCCGGCGGCGATCACCTGCACTTCGCCATCCTGGTCCAGGGCGTGCCGGTCACCCCGCTCGAATGGTGGGACGCCGACTGGGTCCAGACCCATTTTTTCTCACGCCTGCGGGCCGCAGCTGGCTGAGACCGGCCCGACCGCATGGACGCCACGGGCGCTTCCGATTATACTTGCTGACGGCCGGCCGCCAGCCCGACCGTCACACACGACCATCCCAAGGGGGGACGCCATGTTCAAGATACTCGCCACAGTCATCCGCCGCGCTGCGGTCTCGCACGACGAACTGGTCAGGGTGTGGGAAACGGTCCACGCCCCGCACGTGGTCAAGATCGCCAAACCCGAACGCTACCGCATCACCTTTTTTGATCAGCCCGGGGCCGACGCTGATCCCGGACTCGACGGGATGGCCGAGCTGTGGTTCCGCGACAGGCAGCACTACGACACGACCATAGGCCGCAACGCCCCGCCCGAGATCATGGATGACCGTTTCAGCGACTACGCCGATATCACCAAGGGCAACTGGCTGGCGGTGACCGAACACCTCAACGTCGACGGCCCGACCAGCCGCGCCACGACCAAGTTCACCTTTTTTGTCAAGCGCCGCGCCGGCGTTGAGCGGGCCGATCTGGACCGCCACTGGCTGGAGACCCACGTGCCGAACGTGGCGGCTGCGGTTGAGCGGACGCCCGAGGCCCGGCGCTACACCGTCAACCTGGTCGATCCGGCCAAAGAGCGGCGCTACGACGGTATCGCTCAGCTGTGGCTGGACGGCGACCATTCGAGCGTGCCCGAGCTGGTCGGCCTGGAACCGGACGGATTTACCGATCTGGTCCAGACGCCGCTCATGTCCCGGGGCCACGAGATTCGTATCGTCGACTAAACCGGAAAGGACAATCCCGCATGGAATACAAAACCGTTGCCGAAGCCAAAGACCTGCCCGGCCTGCGTCTGGCGCTGACCATCGGCGGTCCGGCGCCGTGGAGCCAGGCGGCCAAGAGCATCCTGGAGGTCAAACACATTCCCTACGTCCCGGTCGCCCAGCACGGGGGCGAGGCCAACGCAGAGCTGGTGGCCTGGACCGGCCACCGCAACGCGCCGGTCGCCGTATACGACAACGAGCCGGCCCGGACCGGCTGGTATGAAATCCTGCTGCTGGCCGAGCGGCTGGCCCCCACGCCGTCGTTGCTGCCGTCCGCAGTCGAAGACCGGGCGCTGATGATCGGCCTGTCCAACGAGCTGTGCGGCGAACAGGGCTTCACCTGGCAGACGCGTCACATCATGTTCGATACCATCCTCAAGATGCAGGGCGAGGCCTTCAAGCAGTCGCCGATGGTTGCAGCCTACGGCTATTCGGCCGAAAACGCGGCGGCGGCGCCCGCAAAAATCATACCCATCCTGCGCGCCCTGTCGGCCCGGTTGCACGCCCAAAAGCAGGCCGGCAGCCGCTATTTCATCGGCGCCCAGCTGACCGCCCTGGACCTGTACTGGGCCAATATGTCCCAGGTCATCGATCCCTACCCACCCGACAAGAACCCCATGCCGAATTTTTTCCGCAGCATGTGGGCGCCCGTCCGCCAGGCGGTCGAGGCGGCGATCGATCCGGTGCTGATTGCGCACCGGGACTTCATCTTCGAGCAGCACCTCAGCCTGCCGCTCGATTTCTGAGCCCGCCCACAGAAAGGACACCGCATGGCCGACCAGTATCGTCTGTTTGGTGCCGAACTCTCGCCCTACTCGGTCAAGGTTCGTTCCTACTGCCGCTATAAAGCCATTCCCCACCAGTGGATCATCCGCAGCGCTGCGGTCCAAGATGAGTACAACAAGTACGCCAAGATCCCGATCATCCCGCTGCTCGTCACCCCCCAGGACACCGGCCTGCAGGACTCGACCCCGATCATCGAACAGCTCGAAGTCCTCTACCCCGAGCCTGCCATCCATCCCGCCGATCCGGTCAGCGGCTTTCTCTCGGCCCTGGTCGAAGAGTTCGGAGACGAGTGGGGCAATAAATGGATGTTTCACTACCGCTGGGCGCGTGAGGTCGATCAGCTCAGCTCGGCCGGTCGTATCGCCCGCATGATGATGCCTGCGGCCGACGACAAACAGTACGCCCAGATGGTCGCCCAGGTGCGCGAACGCATGGTCAACCGGGTCTGGTTTGTCGGCTCCAACGCGCAGACGGCGCCCCAGATTGAGGCATCCTTTTGCGAGGCCATTGAGCAGCTCGACGCCCATCTCAGCACCCGCGCCTATCTGTTCGGGGCACGGCCGTCGTTCGGCGACCTGGGCCTGTGGGGCCAGATCTATAACGCCTGGACCGATCCGACTCCGTGCGCCTTTGTCGAGGGCCGCGCCCCGCACGTGCTGGCCTGGGTGCAGCGCATGCTGTGGCCGCGCGCCGAGGGCGAGTTTGAGCCGTGGTCGAGCCTGGAACCGACCCTGCTGCCGTTTCTGGAGCGCCAGCTCGGCGCCCGCTTCATGCCCTGGACGCTGGCCAACGCCGAGGCCATCGCCACCGGCCGGGAGGAGTTCAGCGTCGAACTCGACGGCCACACCTGGACCCAGAAGCCCCAGAAATACCACGCCAAATCCCTCCAGGCGCTGCGCGCCAAGTATGCTGCGGTCAGCGACACAAGCGGTCTCGACCCGATTCTGGAGCGGGCCGGCTGTCTGAACGGCCTGCAGGGCTAACCGAAGCCGCCCCATGACAGACAGGGAGACCGTTCATGCCCCGCCTGCGTTTTGGACTGAGCTACGACTTCCGCAATCCGCCCGAGTCCGGCCTGGCCATGCCCCGCCTGTACGCCGAGACGCTGGAGCAAATGGTCTGGGCCGAATCGCTCGGTTTTGATCAGATCTGGTTTACCGAACACCACTTTGTCGAGGACGGCTACCTGCCGAGCTGGGTGCCGGTGGCCGGTGCGCTGGCCGCCCGCACCGAGCGTATCCGCATCTCGCAGGACATCTGCATTCTGCCCTTTCGTAATCCGATCAACCTAGCCGAGGATCTGGCCGTGCTGGACAACCTCAGCAACGGACGGGTCGAGCTGGGGGTCGGCATGGGCTATGCGCCGCACGAGTTCAGGGGCTTCGGCTTCCCGGTGTCGCGGCGCCTGTCGCTGATGGAAGAGGGCCTTGCGGTGTTGCGGCGCTGCTTTCGCGGCGAACGCTTCAGCTTTCAGGGCAAACGCTACGCCTTCAGCGACGTGCATATCAAACCCGACTATGTGCAGGCCGGCGGACCGCCGCTGTGGGTCGCGGCCATGGCCCGCAACGGAGCGCTGCGGGCCGCCCGTTTCGACTGTCACCTGCTGCCCCAGGGGCCTCGGGCCGAAGTCCTCGAGCCGTGGAAGGACGCCCTCAGCGCGGCCGGCCGTGAGCCCGCGGGCTATCGGGTGGGCATCATTCGCGGCGTGCTGGTGACCGACGATCCCGAACGCGACTGGCCGCGCATCCGGGAGGCCGAGCGAACCCGCATGCGGGTCTACAAGCGTTTCTTTGCCGAGAGCGGTCAGCCCAGCCCCCAGGACGCTTCCCGAGGCGCCTGGATTCCGCAGACCTGGATTGTGGGCGATGTCGAAACCTGTGTTGAGCAGCTGAGCGCCTTCATCACCGAGCACGGCCTGACCGATTTTGTCAGCTGGGCGGTCCCGCCCGGCCTGCGTCCCGACGCTATGAACGCCAGCCTGGAACGTCTCGCCCGTGAGGTCATCCCGCGTGTGCGGGCCCGGCTTGACCGGCCGGCCGAGCCGGGCGATGCTGCATGACTGACCCGACCGTTCACCTATGACGAGAGGAGCGAGCGTATGCCAGACAAACCCGTTGACCATACCGAGATACTCAAAGACGCACCCAAGAACTGGGGCCGCTGGGGGGCCGATGACGAAGTCGGCTGTCTCAACTTTCTGACCGACCAGGAGGTCTTGCGCGGCATCCAGGCGGTCAAACAGGGCAAGACCTTCATGCTCGGCGTCCCGGTCGCCCGGCCCCAGGGCGATCCCCTGCACCCTATCCGCGCCCAACCGATCCGCACCCAGACCAATGACGAGGGCTCGTACATCAGCGGCCGGGCCCAGCCCTTCCCCGGCGGGCTCAAGTACTCCGACGACGTGATCGTCATGTTTCCCCAGGGCACGACCCAGTACGACGCCCTGGGCCACGCCTGGTACGGGGACAAGCTGTATAACGGCTACGATCCCAAAATGACGATCGGCGCGCTGCAAAAGTGCTCCATCGAGCCGATTGCCGACCGGGGTGTGATCGGCCACGGCATCCTGATCGACGCCGCCCGCTACAAGGGTAAAAAGCACCTGGAGCGGGGCGAGGGGGTGAGCCTCGACGACCTGCTCGGAGCGGCTGACAAACAGGGCGTGCGGATCGAAAAGCACGACATCGTCGTCCTGCACACCGGCTGGCTCAACCGCTTCTACGAGGAGGGTCAGGACGCCTTTTTTCCCGATGGCGAGTTTGACGAACCCGGCCTGGAGTACAGCAAGGAGCTGGTCGAGTGGTTTCACGACATGGAGATCGCCTCCATCAGCGCCGACACGGTCGGCTGCGAGCAGGCCATCAACCCCGAGACCGGCGGGCTGGGGCTGCTGCACGCCGCCCTGCTGTGCAACCTGGGGGTGATCTTCAACGAAATCGTGTGGCTCAAAGACCTGGCCGACCACTGCGAGCAGGACAAGCAGTACACCTTCCTGTTTGCCGGCGCCCCGCTCAAGCTGGTCGGCGGCTGCGGCTCGCCGGTCAATCCGATCGCCATCAAGTAGGCCGCCACAGGAGACACCCCGTGCTACGGACCATGCTTGTCGGCAGTCTGCCGCGTCCGACCTGGCTGTTCCCGCCCCAGCAGGTCTCTTCGCTCGACTGGGGCCTGGACGGCCCGACCCTCCAGGAGGGCCACGACGACGCGGTGCGCCTGGCCGTCACCGACCAGGAGCAGGTCGGTCTGGATATTGTGACCGACGGCGAGCAGCGCCGCCGTCACTATATCTGGGGCTTCAGCGAACACCTCGACGGAATCGACTTCGGCACCATGGTCAAGCGGCTTACCCGGGGCGGCCGCTACGGCCTGGAGATCGATGTGGCCCGCGTGACCGGGCCGGTCAGACGCCCGACCGCCGTGTTTGTCGAGGCTTTGCGCTTCCTCAAACG
>JAGWBB010000045.1 GCA_021296095.1 Desulfurellaceae bacterium
TAGGTTGCCCGTTCGAAGCAGCCCCTGATGACGGCGCCCAGCCGGCCATGACTCAAGATAGCGTGAAAATGCTCTAGCCACTAAAAACTGGTCACTGATGGATTGGCACAGTTCAGCGGTGCCTGTCCGTGCCTGACCCGGTTCACATTCTCGGCCACTCTTTTGCCGATGCCCCCCAGGCTCAGGTCGGTGGCCCCACCGAAGTGCGGGGTGGCAATCACATTATACGAAAAGATCGGGTCGGTCGGATCGAACGGTTCCTGCCAGAACACGTCGAGGCCGGCGCCGGCGATCCGCTCGTCTTTGAGCGCAGCCACAAAGGCGTCGTAGTCCAGCACCGGCCCGCGCGCGACGTTGATGATAAACGCGCCGGGCTTCATACGGGCGAACTCAGCAGGGCCGATCAGGCCGCGCGTCTCATCGTTCAGGGGGGGCGCGACAATGACAAAATCGGCCTGGCCCAGCACCTCGTGCAGGTCGTCGAGCCGGCCGTGAAAATCGACCCGGACGGCGTTTTCTTCGGGCGTGTCTTTGGGGCCGCGTTTGGAGATGGCCAGGATTTTGTCCATTTCAAAGCCGGCCAGACGGCGGGCAACCTCGCGGCCGATGCCGCCATAGCCGATGATCGCTGCGGTGCGGCCCTTGAGGGTGCGGCCCATGGGGGTGCCGAGCTTTTTTTGGGCGATACTCTCCTGAGCCCGGGGGTAGTGGCGGGCCAGGGCGAGCATGAAAAACAGGCTCAGTTCGGCCACCGATTCGGCATTCCCGGTGCCCGCGCTGGGCACATTGGCGACGTACACCCCGGCCTGGGTGGCGGCCGGAATATCGACCGAATCCAGCCCGGCACCGTACTGTTGGACCAGCTTGAGCGTTGGCGAGGTAAAGGCTGCCGGGCCGATTGGTGACACCGTTGGAATCAGCACATCGGCCTGCTGGGCCATCTCGGCGACCTGTTCGGGCGCGCAGTCCAACACCTCGTCGTCCGGTAGCTCTTTTTGCAGCCCGTTTCTGATATAGGCCAATCCCTGACGGCAGAAATAGATACGCATAGTCGTTCTTCCCTTGATCGTTGGGGGTGTGTGACAGATAATGAGCCGCCTGAGCACAAACGGAAGGAAGCCTGATCTCCGACCACAGGAATCTGTTATCACGCTTCCTTTTGAAGGAGGGGCCACTATGGATTACAGTCGTTATCATCACCTGAGCGCCGAACGCAAGGACAAGATTCTGACCCTGGCCTTTAACCGGCCGGACTCCTTGAACGCCATCAATGCCGAGCTACATACCGAACTGTCGCACATCTTTGCCGATATCGCCCACGACCAGGAGACCGAGGTGGTGATCCTGACCGGCAAGGGCCGGGCTTTCTGTGCCGGCGGCGATATCAAGTGGTTTCAGGACATGACCGGACCCCAGCTCGACGCCCTGTTCACCGAGGCGCGCAAGATCATCATCGACATGTTGGAGGTCGAGCAGCCGATTATTGCCGCGATCAACGGTCCGGCGACCGGTCTGGGAGCGACCCTGGCCCTGTTCTGTGACGTGATTTATGCCGCCGAAAACGCCAGGATCGGCGATCCACACGTCCGGGTCGGGGTCGTTGCCGGTGACGGCGGGGCGATCATCTGGCCGTGGCTGGTCGGCGCGGCCCGGGCCAAGGAGTTTCTGATGACCGGCGACCTGGTGAGCGCCGAGGAGGCCGAACGCATCGGGTTGGTGAACCACGTGGTGCCCAAGGAGGAACTGCTGGACCGGGCGACTGCGTTTGCCACCCGCCTGGCCAACGGTCCCAGCAAGGCGATTCGCTGGACCAAGGTGTCAGTCAATAAGATTCTGCGCGACACGGCCAACCTCGTCCTGGACACCTCTCTGGCTCTGGAGAAGCACTGCTTCCATACCGAGGATCATCAAGAGGCCATTCGTTCCTTTGTGGAAAAACGCGAGCCCAAATTCACCGGCAAGTAAAAGATAATCGCGATTTCATTTTCCATGATCGGTTATCACGATTCCTTTTTAAGGAGCCCCGATGAGCCAGACACCCAACCCGCTCGGCAGCCTGCTCGATTTCTCCGGCAAAACCGCTCTGGTCGCCGGCGTGCTGGACGAACACTCGATCGGCTGGCCAATTGCCAAGCTGCTCAACGACGGCGGGGCACGGGTCGCCCTGTCGATTCAGCGCAAAGCCGTGCGCCGCATGCTGGGGACGATCCCCGAGCAACTCAACAACCCGCTCATCCTGGAGTGCGACGTGAGCAAGGACGAACAGCTTGAGCGGCTGTTTGACGAGTTGGACCGGGAATTCGGTCGGCTCGATTTCCTCATTCACTCCGTCGCCTACGCCCCGCTGCAGTCTTTTCAGCAGCGTTTCCTGGACATCGGGCGGGCCGATTTTCAGCTGGCCATGGACGTCAGCGCCTACTCGCTGATCGGGCTGGCGCACGGCGCCTTTCCGTTGATGAAGGAGCGGGGCGGCTGCATCCTGGCCATGACCTATTATGCCGGCGAGAAGGTCATCCCCGGCTACCAGCTGATGAGCATCACCAAGGCGGCGCTCGACAATATCATCAGAAATCTGGCCTACGATCTGGCCCCCCACCGCATTCGGGTCAACGGCCTGTCGCCCGGTCCGACCGCCACCAAGGCCGGGACGAGTATCCCCGGCTTTGACATCATGCAGCACCACATGCAGCAGTTTGCGCCCCTGCAGGCGGAAATCCTGAACTCCGATACGGGCAAGGCCGCGCTGTTTCTGTGCAGTCCGCTGGCCGAGAAGATTACCGGGGAAATTGTCCACATTGACGGCGGCTATAACATTCTCGGCATGTCGGTCCAGCGGCCGCCGGTCGAATAAACAGGAGGAGACACTGTGCAGACTGTTGATCCTGGTACCGTCGGGATGGATCCCGAGCGTATTGAGCATCTGTTTGGGCATATTGAAAAGATGAGGGGCGAGAGCTGGCTGTTCGGCGGCGCCTTTCTGCTGGCTCGGCGCGGCAAGATCGTGGCCGCCCGGGGGGTCGGCCAGGTGGAACCGGAAACGGGCCGGCCGGCCAGGGTTGACGATATCTTCTGTCAGTTCTCGACCACCAAGCCGATCACCGCGACCATGTTGCTGATGAAGGCCGACCGGGGCGAGGTGCAGCTGTACGAGAAGGTGTCGGCCTATATCCCCGAGTTCGGGGCGGCCGGCAAACGGCATACTACGGTCGCCCAGGTGCTGACCCATACGGCCGGCTTCCCGACCATGCCGCTGGATTGGCCGATGGCCAAATGGGCCGACTGGGATGCGACCATCGCCCGGCTGTGCGCCCAGCCCCTGGAATACGAGCCGGGCGCGGCCGTCCACTACCACGCGCTGACCGGCTCGTGGATTCTGGCCGAGATCGCCCGGCGGGTGGACGGCGGCTCACGCAGTTTTGCCCAGATGTGCGAGGACGAGCTGTACCGCCCGCTGGGCATGCACGACTCCCACATGGGCGTCCGACCCGATATGCACGAGCGCCGGGTTCCGCTCCAGGCTCTGGACGAGGGTGGGGCGCCGTTTCCCCTGGCCTTTCTGGAAGCCTTCAACCGGCCCGAGATTCAAAGCGCGGCCATTCCGGGCGGGGGATCGTACTCAAGCGTGGGCGACATGGCTCGCTTCTACCAGATGTGGCTGAACCGCGGTGCGTTCGACGGCGTGCGGCTGCTGAGCCCGGCCATGGTCGAGCTGGCCACCACGATCCACACCGGAGACCTGGAGGATCGCCTGTTGGAGCCGATTCGGGTCGCCCGCCAGTGGCCCAAGGCGCCGGCCAACAGAGGGCTCGGCTTCTGGCTGCGCGGCAGCGGGATTTTCCCCACCTACTTTGGCTCCCTGGCCTCGCCGCGTACCTTCGGCCACGCCGGCGCGAGCAGCATCATGGCCTGGGCCGACCCGGCCCGCGAGCTGATTTTTGTCGGCATGACGAGTGGGCTCATCGAGGAGCCCCGGAGCATCACCCGCTGGCACGTCCTGTCCGACCTGGCCCAGGCGTGCGTGGTGGAATGATGGCAGATACACCGACACGGCGTGCGCTGGTCCTGATCGGGCTGCTGCTGGCAGGGCTGGCGGCCGGAAACTACGTGCTCTTACCCGCTGGTGCCGCCGTCGTGTACTTTGTCGGCGCTCCCCTTGTGGTGGCACTCCTGCTGCTGCTGATACTACCGCGGCTGCTTACCGCAGAGCGCGAGCCGCCGGCGCCGAGCGCAGTTCCGGCTGAGACGCCAGACCCTGCTCGGCCGTCGAAACCCGACTCGGCCGCCGCCGTCCAACTCCTGTCGCTGTTGCAGCGGGACGGCCGTCTGGTCGATTTTCTGCGGGAAGACATACAGTCCTATGACGACGCCCAGATTGGCGCGGCTGTCCGTACCATTCACCAGGCGTGTCGCCAGGTCCTGACCGAGCACCTTCAGCTGGAGCCTGTGCTCAGCGGACGGGAAGGGGAAGAGGTCACCGTTCCGGAAGGCTTTGACCCCTCAGCCATTCGTCTGACCGGCAACCTCAGCGGTCAACCCCCGTTCCGCGGAGCGTTGCGACATGCCGGCTGGCGGGCCAGCCGGGTCACGCTGCCGGACCAGCCGGCAGGACACGACCCGCGCATTGTTGCCCCAGCCGAAGTCGAGATTGCCTAACCCCTTCCTGTGTATGACCTGCTCCCGCTACATCGTCGGCATTGATCTCGGCACCACCAACTGCGTCGTCGCCTACGTTGATACCCAAGGGGCGGATACCCAAAAGGTGGAGACCCAAGGAGCGGAGACCGAACCGCCCGCCATTCGGCTGTTCCAAATCCCTCAGCTGGTGACGCCCGGCAACGTGGAAGAGCGCGACCTGCTGCCGTCTTTTTTGTATCTGCCCAGCCCGCAGGAACTCCCCCAGGGGAGTCTGGTTTTGCCCTGGACGGATGAGCTGTCTTTTGCGGTCGGCACCTTTGCGCGAACCCGAGGCGTGGAAGTTCCCGGGCGGCTGATCTCGTCGGCAAAGTCGTGGCTGTCGCATGCCGGTGTTGATCGGACCGCCCCGATCCTGCCGTGGGGAGGCGAGACGAACAATACGGCGCTGCAAAAAATGTCCCCGCTGGCCGTCTCGGCCCAGTATTTGCGGCATATTCGCCTGGCCTGGAATGCGGCCATGGCCCAGGACAGTCCCCAGCACAGCTTGGAAAGCCAGGAGGTCTTTCTCACCGTTCCGGCCTCTTTTGATGCGGCGGCCCGCGAGCTGACCGTCCAGGCTGCCGAACAGGCCGGCCTGCCGTCGGTGACCTTGCTCGAAGAACCCCAAGCCGCGTGTTACGCCTGGATTGAGGCGACCGGGGACAGGTGGCGCACGCAGGTCCGGGTTGGAGACGTCATCCTGGTGTGCGATGTGGGTGGAGGCACGACCGATTTCAGCCTGATCGCGGTGTCGGAAGAGGCCGGCGAGCTGGTACTCAACCGTATCGCGGTCGGCGACCACATCCTCCTCGGCGGCGATAATATGGATCTCAGCCTGGCCTATGGCGTCCAGCAGCGCCTGGCCGCCGAGGGCACCAAGCTCGACGCCTGGCAGTTCCGTGGGCTGAGTCAGAGCTGCCGAGCGGCAAAAGAGCATCTGCTCCAGGCCGAGCATGTCGAGAGTCAGGCTGTCACCATTCTCGGCCGCGGCAGCGGGGTGATCGGCGGCAGCATCCGCACAGACGTGAGCTACGAGGAGGTCGAAGCCGGTCTGGTCGATGGGTTCTTCCCCCGCAACAGTATTGCCGAGCGACCCAAGACGAGCCGTCGGGTCGGGTTTCAGGAGATGGGGCTGCCCTACGCCGCCGACCCGGCTATCACCCGCCATCTGGCAAAATTCCTGAGCCAGCACCGCTCCCCAGACAGCCCGCATAGCTTTGTCCATCCGACAGCGCTGCTGTTTAACGGCGGGGTCATGAAGGCTGATGCGCTGCGCCAGCGTCTGACCCAGGTCCTCGACGGGTGGCTCGGGCAGGAGGGCGGAGACGCCGTTCGAGTCTTGGCCGAGACCGCGCTTGACTACGCGGTAGCCCGAGGGGCGGCGTATTATGGACTGGCTCGGCGTGGAACCGGGGTCAGGATTCGGAGCGGCACGGCACGGGCGTATTATATCGGCATTGAAACCGCAATGCCGGCGGTCCCGGGCGTGCCGGCACCGCTCAAGGCGCTGTGCGTGGTCCCGTTCGGTCTGGAAGAAGGCAGCCAGAGCGATATTCCTGGTCAGGAGTTCGGTTTAGTGGTTGGCGAGCCGGCGCAGTTTCGTTTTCTCGGTTCAAGCACACGGCGCGCCGACCAGCTCGGGGATCTCATCGAAGAACCCGGCGATGATATTGAAGAACTCACGCCGCTGGAGACCAGCCTGACCTGGACCGGCCAGGAGGGCGTCATGGTCCCCGTGCGCCTGCATACCCGGGTGACAGAGGTCGGCACGCTCGAGCTGTGGGCGGTGTCGCGGGATGAAACCCAGCGCTGGAAGCTGGAGTTTAATGTGCGGATGGAGGGGGAGGAGTAAGGCTGCGTCCGGCACTGCACGCTTGCACTCGGCACGCTCTGCGAACCCCTTGCGATGGCCTTCTCCCGCTACATCGTCGGTATCGATCTCGGGACAACAAATTGTGCGGTAGCCTATCTCGATACCGCGCCGTCCTCCTCCTCGGCCTGTGTCCAGTCCTTTCCCCTTCCCCAGCTCGTCAGCGAAGCCACAACCGCAGCCCGACCTACCCTGCCCTCATTCCTGTATGTACCGGGGGAGCATGAACTGCCGGTCGGCAGTCTCCGGTTGCCCTGGGACAACGAACGGACCTACGCCGTGGGCGAATTTGCCCGGGTTCAAGGCGCCCGTGTCCCCGGGCGTTTGCTGGCCTCCGTCAAGTCCTGGCTCAGTCATGGCGAGGTGGACCGCGAAGCGGCTATCCTGCCCTGGGACGGTGCGCCCGAGGTGCCCAAGCTCTCTCCGATTGAGGCGTCTACCCGCTATTTGCTGCATATTCGAGAAGCCTGGAACCACGAGATGGGACCGGACCGGGCTTTGGACGCCCAGCAGGTGATTCTGACTGTCCCGGCTTCCTTTGACGAGGTCGCTCGGGAGCTGACCGTCCGGGCTGCTGAGCAGGCAGGATTACGCCAGGTCACCCTGCTGGAAGAGCCGCAGGCCGCCTTTTACGCCTGGTTGTCGGCCCATGCCGAGACGTGGCAGGCGCAGCTGCGGGTCGGGAGCCGCATCCTGGTGTGCGACATCGGGGGTGGCACGACTGACCTGAGTCTGATGGCCGTGACGGCCGGGCCCCGCCAGCTTGAGTTGCGGCGCGTCGCCGTTGGCGAGCATCTGCTGCTGGGCGGCGATAATATGGACATCGCGCTGGCCCGTCTGGTCGAGCAGCGTGTGACCAAGGGCGGACGCTTGGACGCCCAGCGTTGGCACACGCTGTGTCATCTGTGTCGCATGGCCAAAGAAGATCTGTTTGCGGATGCCAATCGAGACCGTATCAGCCTCAGCCTGACCGGCCGTGGCAGCGCGGTTGTCGGGGGCACGCTGACAGACCAGCTGACCCGCGATGAGGTCGAGAGCGTGGTCCTGAATGGCTTTTTCCCCCGCCTCGACAAAGACTGTGAGCCCCGACGCGACGCGCGTGCCGGCCTGCAAGAGTTTGGCCTGCCGTATGCCAGCGAGCCGGAGATCCCCCGTCATCTGGCGCTCTTTTTACGCCGGCACGCCCCGGCTGATGCGGCTGAGACCATCGCCCGGGCCGATGCCGTCCTGTTCAACGGGGGCGCCCTGGCGCCCCTGGCCATTCGCCAACGTCTGCTCGATATCCTGTCCGACTGGTGCTCGCCCGCCGCCGCACCGGCCTGGCGACCCACTGTGTTGCGCAATACCAGCCTTGACTTGGCGGTTGCCCAGGGAGCGGCCTACTACGGCCTGGTCCGACGCGGCCACGGTATTCGTATCGGCGGGGGGAGTGCCCGCGCCTATTATATCGGGATTGGCGGACGAGCTGCCGCTCCCGGCCACGACGCTGAGGAAACGGTTTCGCTGCTGTGCCTCGCCCGGCGCGGTATGGAAGAAGGGGAAGAGGTCCACCTGAGCGCGCCCGAATTTGCAGTCATCACCAATCAGCCGGTGAGTTTTCCTTTATACGCGTCGAGTGTGCGCCAGGCAGACCAGCCCGGAGCCGTGCTGAGTCTGCCGACCCAAGAGGTGTCGGCCTTACCGGCCATTCGGACAGTCCTCCGTTTTGGCAAGAAGTCGCGCAGTGTCAAAATCCCGGTGGTGGTCTCGGCCCGCTTCACCGAGGTCGGGACGCTTGAGCTGTGGTGCGAGGCGCGCCAGACCGGGCATCGCTGGCGTCTGCAATTTCAGCTGCGGGACGAGGGGAGTCCGCCTGGGGTGTCCGTCCCGCCGCAGACCGGTGTCAGGCAAGAGCACCTTGTCGATGAGGAGCGTGTGGCCGAAGCGCGGCAGCTCATTCAGGCCGTGTTCACCCGCTCAGACGCTCCCCACAGCCTGACCCGCCGGCTCGAACAGGTACTCGGTACGGTCAAAGAGAGCTGGCCGCTGGGCACGATCCGCGCACTGTGGGAAATCGTCTTGGCGGCACAGGACGGCCGCCGCCGCAGCCCGGAGCACGAAGCCCGCTGGCTGAACCTGAGCGGGTTTTTGCTCCGTCCCGGATTTGGCCAGGCTGCGGATGAATGGCGCGTCCAGCAGCTGTGGGCACTCTACCCCCAGGGACCGGTGCACAAAAACGCCGTCCAGTGCCGGGTCGAGTGGTGGACGGTCTGGAAACGGATTACGGGAGGACTCAGTCGCCAGCAGCAGACCGTCGTGTATAACGACATTGCGCCCTGGGTCTTGCCCGCCATGAAAAACAAGATCAAATCCGGCCGTTCCAAGGTCGGAGCCCAGGAACGACGTGAAATGTGGCAAGTCCTCGGCAGTTGCGAACGGCTCCAGGCCGAAGCCAAGGCCAAGCTGGGCGAAGAGCTGGTACGCTTCGTGGCAAAAGGCAAAGCCTCAAACCAGGAGACCTGGGCCTTGTCGCGTCTCGGCGCCCGCTCCCTCATCTACGGCCCGGTCAACTGTGTGGCTCGGCGCGAAGTGGCGACAGCGTGGGTCGAAAAGCTATTACGTGGAAAAGCGCGCAACAGCGCGGCCGTTGCTTTTGCCCTGGGGCAGATCGCCCGGTGTACTGGAGACCGGACACGCGACCTCGACGAATCCCTCCGCCAAGAAATTGCGGCTCATTTTTCGACGCTTCAGACCGGACAGCGCCTCGCCCGACAAGTCTTGGAGATCGTCCCCCTCGAAGCCCAGGAACAGGCTCGCATCCTCGATGAGTCTCTGCCGGTGGGCCTACACATACGAAGCGGAGAGGCGTGACGGCCGACAGGGACGAGGCTGTCAGACCTTGCTGCCCACGGCGTCACGAATAGTGCTCAGGCCCTGCCTGTCAAGAATCCGGCTCAGACCCTGGGCAATCCGCCGGGGCAGAAACGGCCCTTCATAGATCAGGCCCGTATACACCTGAACGAGTGACGCTCCGGCACACATCCGTTCATACGCATCCGCGGCCGAGAAGATGCCGCCGACGCCGATGAGGGGCAGCTTGCCTTCGACAGTCTGAAACAGGCTGCGCAGGACTGCGGTCGCCCGCTCGGCCAGCGGCCGCCCGCTCAGCCCGCCGGCCTCATTGACCGGGCTGCGTAAGCCCGGCCGCTCAGTCGTGGTATTGGTGGCAATCAGACCGGCAACGCCAACGTCAAGCGCCAGCCTGGCAATCTCCTGAATTTCGGCTTGGCTCAGATCGGGCGCAATTTTGACCACAATCGGTTTGGGGCGTGCCTGCGTCTGTTGGGCGAGTTGGGCGGCCTGCGTGATAAGGGCTTCGAGCAACTTGGCCAAGCGATCGACCTCCTGGAGCTTGCGCAGTTCGGGGGTGTTGGGCGAACTCACATTCACGACAAGATAATCCGCAAACGGGAGGAGGAGGGCGCTGCTCTCCAGGTAGTCATCGACCGCGTCTTCGAGCGGCGTCGTCCGAGACTTGCCAATATTGATACCGAGGGGAATGGGACACCGTCGGCCCGTCAGCAGCCGGCCCAGCCGCCGGGCGGCGGCGGCCGCCCCGTCATTATTAAAGCCCAGACGGTTGACACACGCCCGGTCCTCTTCCAGGCGAAAAATCCGTGGCTTGGGGTTGCCCGGCTGGGCGTGGGCGGTCAGCGTTCCCAGCTCGGCAAAGCCGAAGCCTAGGGCTGACCAGGCCAGCGGCACCTCGGCGTTTTTGTCATACCCGGCGGCCAGACCGACCGGATTGGGGAAACGGATACCCCACACCTCCTGGCTGAGCCGGGGGTCGCTGGGCGGGCTTGGTTGGAGCGGCGCGGCCTGAACCAAGTGCAGGGCCTGGAGCGCCAGACGATGGGCGTGCTCGGGGTCGAGCGAGAAGAAAAACGGACGCAGGAGGGGGTAGAGCTTGGCGGGAGGGGGAACCGTCGGACACCGGGCCGAGAGGCTGTCCCGGCCCGGTAGAGATGCAGAAGGCGGGTCGGACGGTCCCGCTAGCCCAGCCCGTACAGACTCGCGCAGTTGGTCGAGATCATCTTCTCGACCTCGTCTTCGGGCACGCCGGCAAAATCGCGCTGAATCACTTCCTGCGACTTCGGCCAGGTCGAATCGGAGTGCGGAAAATCCGAGGCCCACATCAGGTTTTCGACCCCCACAAACTCGCGGGTCAGCACCCCGATCCGGTCGTCCTGAAAGGTGGCGTGCGCCTGGCGCTTGAAGTAGAAGCTGGGCGGCTGGGGAATGACCGCGCCCTTCTCCAGATACTGATACTTCTCGTAGGCATGATCCATGCGTTGCAGATAATGGCCGATCCAGCCGATATCGTTTTCGGCCGAGATGATCTTCAGGCTGGGAAAGCGCTCCAGCACCCCGCCAAAGATCATATCGCTCAAGGACCGTTCCAGGGCGTGGGGCAGGCAGGGATAGCTCTTCATCACGCTGTCCCCGATGCCGCTGCCCTTGCGACCGGTCAGAATATGCAGGGCCAGCGGCAGGCTCGCGTCCTGGGCTGCGGCCCACAGGGGGTTCCAGACCGGATTGTCGTACGGCCGGTCGTCGGGCGGGATGCCCCAGATCAGGCCGCCTCTGAGGCCCAGCTTGGCGCTCCGCTCGACCTCGCCGACGGCCTGCTGCACGTCATCCATGGGAATCAGGGCGATGCCGGCAAACCGGCTTGTATCGTAGCTGCAAAACTCGGCCAGCCAGTCATTATAGGCCCGAAAGCTGGCCGCCCGCAGCTCACCGTCCTCAATGCCGTACAGCATCATGCCCAGGCTGGTGTACAACACCTCGCCGGCCACGCCGTCAATGTCCTGGTCCTTGACCCGCTGTTCGGGGTCCCAGGCGCCGGGCCGTACCCCGGGATAGCCCTTGCTCATCTCGTCCGAGTAGGCTCTGGGGTCAACCCCGGCAACGGCAAAGGCCGACACCGAGAAGGGCTGGAGTCCCTCGCACACGAAGAAGTCACCCTTGATCCCGTTGGCTTCCTTGATGATATGCGGCGCCCGGTCGCGAAAACGGGCGTCCATGCGTGACGTCCACACGTCGGCCGGTTCAACGACGTGGGAGTCGGCGGAAAAGATTTGTGCTGATCTCATGTAGCCTCCTTGGCTGTGGTCTTATGCGGCGTCTTCAGCCCCACCCCGGGATCGTAGCCCCGAGTCGGGGGGAGGGTCAAGCTTGGTGTGTCGGGTGGCGCCTCAGTCGGATCTCTGTGCCTGAGAAAATCCCCCTCAATTCCCTTTCGGCAAAGGGGGAAGCGCGAAACGCAGGAGGATTTCAGGGGGTGGAGAGGTGGCCTTGTAGGGGCGGGTTTGAAACCCGCCCCGACTATCCAGCGTCAGCCTGATTTTGCAGCACGGCCAGGGTCTGCGAGGCGGCCGCCTGGTGGGCGCTTTTTTTGCTCGGTCCCTCGCCCCGGCCGTAGGCTTTGCCGGCGATCATGACCTGGCTGACAAAGCGCTTCTGATGGTCGGGGCCGGTGACCTCCACCACCTCATAGGTCGGGGTCTGCTTGAAAATCTTCTGGGTCAGCTCTTGCAGGCGGGTCTTGCTGTCAAATTGGCCGACGGCCGGTTTGTGTTCGAGGTCTGGAGCGAAGTGGTCGGCCACCAGTCTGAACGCCGGACCAAAGCCACCGTCCAGATAGACTGCCCCCAGCACGGCCTCATACGCGCAGGCCAGGATAGAGCCTTTTTGCCGGCCGCCGCTGCGCTCTTCGCCCCAGCCCAGGCGCAGCCAGCGGCCTAGGGACAGGACCTCGGCTTTTTCGGCCAATACACGGGCGTTAACCAGGGCGGCGCGCATTTTTGACAGCTCGCCCTCACGCGCCTCGGGAAAACGGTCAAAGAGCAGATCGCTGATCGCCAGGTCGAGGACCGCATCGCCCAGGAACTCGAGTTTTTCGTTGGTGTCCTCTCCCGGTTCGAGAGGAAAGGAACGGTGCGTCAGGGCCAGGCTCAGCAGCTCGCGGCGGCGGAAGCGATAGCCGAAACAGGCCTCGAACTCGGCGGAGGATGGCTGGCTGTCCGGCATGGGCTCAGGGCTCGCGGCTCGGCTGCGGCGCGTCGGGGGAAACGATCATTCCCCGCAGACTGTCGGCGCCGAGGTGGCTGAGGCGGACCGGCAGTTCGCGGTTCATGCACGCGTCGTCGCCCGCAGCCAGAACCCGCAGATAGTTGCGGCTGTAGCCCTTGAGCAATCCGGTGGTCTTATCGCGGCTGTGCTCGAACAGGACCGGCACGGTGTGGCCGACAAACCGGGCGGCAAACGCGGCTTTCTTACGCGCGCCAAGCTGACGGACCTGACGCGCGCGGCGGGTAATGGTCGGCTTGGGCACGCTATCGGTGAACTTCGCCGCAGTCGTGCCGCTGCGGACGGAGTACGGAAAGACATGAAAATAAGTAAACGGGCTGTCTTCGAGAAACCGATAGCTCTGGCTGAACTCGTGCTCGCCCTCGCCGGGAAAGCCGACAATCAGATCGGTGCCCAGCGCGGCCTGGGGCAGGGCGTCTCGTAGACGGGCCAGCACATCGCCGGCCAGGGTCCGGTCATAGCGGCGACGCATGCGGGCCAGGGTGCGGTCGTCGCCCGACTGGAGGGGAATATGCAGGTGGGGGCAGACGGTCTGGGCCTGGGTCAGGAGGTCGATCAGCGCCGGGCTGAACTCGTGCGGGTCGAGCGAACTGAGCCGGACCCGAGGGACCGGTTTGCGCTCTTCAATGGCCGCCACCAGCCAGGTCAGGTCGATCTGCGGGTCGAGGTCGGCGCCATAGCCGCCGAGGTGGACGCCGGTCAGGACGACTTCCTGAAAATCCCGCTCGGCCAGCAGGTCGAGCTGCTCAAGGACGCGACGCGGGGGGACGCTGCGGCTTTTGCCGCGCGACATGGGCACAATACAAAAGGTGCAGAACAGGTCGCAGCCCTCCTGGATCTTCAGAAACGCCCGGGTCTGAGGGGTAAACGCTGCCCCCTTCAGGTGGGCGTCATTGTTTTGAAACGTCTGGGTGCCGAAGGTCTCGATACGGGACGCTTTACGCACATTGCTGACGGCGACGGCTTGGGGCAGCTCGGCGGTTACGGCCCGCAGGATGTCGTCCGGGCGGTTGAGGCCGATGACATAGTCAACCTCGGGCAGACGGGCGATGGCCTGGGGCGCGACCTGGGCATAACAGCCGGTCATGATGATCCGGGCAGCAGGATTCCGGCGTTTGGCGCGGCGGGCGAGCTGGCGGCTCTCGGCGTCGGCCTGATTGGTGACCGTGCAGCTGTTGACGATATACACATCGGCCGTGTCGGCAAACGGCACCAGGCGGTGGCCGGCCGCGCTGAGCCGATCAGCAATCGTTGCCGTATCGTACTGGTTGACCTTGCAGCCCAGGGTGGTCAGGCCAATTCTGAGAGCGGCTGATGGCATGGCTTACACGCCTCCCTCTATCCACCCGCCGCCCAGGACGTGGTCGCCGGCGTAAAAAACAACCGCCTGTCCGGGGCTCACCCCTGGACAGCCGTGCTGGAACCAGACCGTGGCCGTGGCGTCCGGGCCGGGTACGATGCGGGCTGGAATCGGCGGATGGCGGTAGCGAATCTTGACCTCGGCCCGCAGCTCCTGGCTCTGGTCGCCGGCGACCCAGCTGACGTCTTTGGCGTACAGGCCGGGGGTCCGTAGCTGGTCCTTGGTGCCGACCGTCACCCGGCCCGTGTGGGCGTCGATGTTCGAGACGTACACCGGCTGGGCCAGACCGCCGATGCCCAGGCCGCGGCGTTGGCCGATGGTAAAGCGATGAATGCCGCCGTGCGAGCCGAGCTGTTGTCCGGTCTGGTCGACCACCTCGCCGGACCTGAAACGCTCGGGCGACAGACGCTGCTCCAGAAAGCGGGCATAGTTGCCGTCGGGCACAAAACAGATGTCCTGGCTCTCGGGCTTGTGGGCAATCCGCAGGCCGAGCGCGTCCGCCTTGTCCCGAACCTGGGCCTTGGTCAGCTGCCCGACCGGAAACAGGGTCCGGGCCAGCTGCGCCTGGCTCAGCGTAAACAGAAAGTAGGACTGGTCCTTGGCCCGGTCGGTGCCGCGCCACAGCTGGTATCGGGCTGTATCGGCGTCATAGTGAATCCGGGCGTAGTGACCGGTGGCCACATACGTGGCGTCAAGCTCTCGGGCTCGCTGCCACAGCAGGTCGAACTTGAGATCGCGGTTACACAGCAGGCACGGGTTAGGGGTCCGACCGCGCAGATATTCCTCGCTGAACACGTCGATCACCCGACTCTGAAAGGCGTCTTTGAGATTGAGGACGTAGTAGGGAATGTCCAGCTGTTCGGCCACCCGCCGGGCGTCTTGAAAATCGTCAATCGAACAGCAGCTGCCCTCGTGGCCGTCGGCAGTGCCGGCCAGCAGCATGGAGATGGCGATGACCTCATAGCCGGCCTCGACCAGCAGGGCGGCGGCAACCGCGCTATCGACCCCGCCGCTCAGGGCGGCCAGTACGCGCCGACCACTGCCGGCGGCCTGGGGCTGAGTAGTGAGGGCGTGGTTTTCCGTCTGGCTCATGTCTTCTCTCTCAAAATGTGAATAATGATCTCTTTCTGTGAAGTCGTCATGCTCGTCCGCTTGTCTGCCCCGCCGCCCGGACCCGCTCGACGATACCGGGCAGGACGGCCACGACCCGGTCAATATCCTGCCGGGTGGTGTCTTTGCCCAGGCTGAAACGAATCGCGCTCTTGGCCGCCTGTGCGTCGTGTCCGAGCGCCAGCAGCACGTGCGAGGGTTCAACCGAACCGGCGGCGCAGGCCGAACCAGTCGATACGGCAATGCCGGCCAGGTCAAGCCCCATCATCAAGCCCTCTCCCGAGGCGCCTGGAAAGCCGAGGTTGAGGGTATTGGGCAGACACTGCTGGCGGGGTGTGTTGCGGACCACGTCGGGGACGCTGCCCTGAACCCCGGTCCACAGCCGGGCGGTCAGCTCGGTCAGCCGGGCCGATACCGCTGTAAGCTCGGCCTGGGCGCGAACGGCCGCGACCCCAAAGCCGACCGCAGCGGCCACATTTTCGGTGCCGGCCCGTTTTTCGCGCTCCTGCGGACCGCCCTGCAAGACGGGCACGAGGCCGGTGCCGTGGCGCACATAGAGCGCCCCAACGCCCTTTGGTCCGTGGATTTTATGGGCCGACAGGGACACCAGATCCGCGCCCAGCTCCTCCATATCGAGTGCCAGCTTGCCGGTCGCCTGCACCGCATCAACGTGCAGGACAAGCCTCCGCTGGCGGGTCAGCCGGCTGCACGCCGCAATCGGTTGCAGGGTGCCCAGCTCAGGATTGGCCAGACCGATACTCACCACCGCGGTGTCGTCACGCAGGGCGGCGGCCAGATCGTCGGCCCGTATCCGCCCCTCCCCATCGACCGGCAAAAGCGTGTGGCTGAAGCCCTCCCGGCTCAGGGCCTGGACGCAGGCGAGGACCGATGAGTGCTCGACCGGGGTGGTGATGATATGGGTCTGGGTCGGAGTCTGGGCGCGGGCCGCTCCGATCAGCGCCAGGCTGTTGCTCTCGGTCCCTCCACTGGTGAACAACACCTCGGCCGGTTTGGCCCGGATGCAGGCCGCAATCTGCTCCCGGGCTTCTTCCAGCCCCTGCTTGGCCCGCCGTCCGGTCCGATGCACGCTGGACGGATTGCCGAAGTGGGTGTGCAGGTAGGGCAGCATGGCTTCGAGCACGTCCGGCCGCAGCGGGGTGGTGGCGTTATGGTCCAGATAGATCTGTTGCATGGACGTTCAGGCCGACTCCCAGCCGTGCTCGCCGCGAAGTTTGACGAAGCGGCACTCGCCGCAATACTCTTCGTGGATGCCGCCCGGCTCTTTCCAGACACACACCAGGTTCTGGAGGTCTTCCTCGCCCATGGGGACGACCAGGCGTCCGCCCATGCGCAGCTGATCGAGTAGCGGGCGGGGCAGCCCCGGGGCGGCCGCGCCAATCACCACCGCGTCAAACGGGGCGTGCGCCTCCCAGCCCAGGCTGCCGTCTCCAATATGGACCTCTACACTGTGATAGCCCAGCTCGTGCAGGGTCTGCCGGGCTCGGGTGGCCAGGCTGGAGCTGATTTCCACCGAGTACACCTCGGCTCCCTGTTCGGCCAGGATGGCGCTCAGATAGCCCGAGCCGGTGCCGACTTCGAGCACCTGTTCGCCGGGGGCGAGTTTCAGCACCGCAGCCATGTGGGCGATCATATGCGGCTGAGAGATCGTCTGGTCTTCGCCGATGGGCAGCGGGTGGTCCTCGTAGGCCCGGTCCCGCAGGTGCTCCTCGACAAACAGATGGCGCGGCACCTGGCGCATGGCGTCCAGGACCAGCGGGTCGTTCAGCCCCCGCTCAAGCAGCTGCTCCTGGACCATTCGCTGCCGGGCCTGGGTGTAGTCTAGTGCCATGGCAGCTGGGTGCCCCGCATGGTTTGCAAAGCCTGATAGTTGGTCAGATCGACGTGCAGCGGGGTGACCGAGATATAGCCCTCGTTGACGGCAACACAGTCGCTGCCCTCCTGGGGGTCAAAGCCCAGGTCGTCACCGCTGATCCAGTAGTAGTGTTTGCCGCGTGGATTGGGGCAGACCTCGATCTTCTCGCCATACAGACGTTTGCCCTGGTGGGTGAAGCGGTAGCCCTTGAGTTCAGAGCGGTCCAGGTTGGGAACGTTCACATTCAGCAGGGTATTGGCTGGCAGGCCGTTGGCGGCGACATGGGCGGCCAGGCTGGCGGCAAATTCGGCGGCTGGGCCAAAGCGGTAGTCGGTCCGCAGGCCGACGACTGACACGGCCAGCGATGGAATGCCCAACAGCGCCCCTTCGATGGCCGCCGCGACCGTACCCGAGTAGGTAATATCATCCCCCAGGTTGGGGCCTTTGTTGATGCCCGACACCACCATATCCGGCCGGACCGGCAGAAAGCCCTTGACCGCCAGATTCACGCAGTCGGTCGGCGTGCCGTTGACCGCAAAGCGGCGCGGTGCGATTTCGTCAATACGCAGCGGACGATGCAGGGTCAGGGCATGGCTGACGGCGTTCCGCTCCCGGTCGGGCGCCACGGTATACACCTCACCAACGCGCTTCAGGGTCTCTTCGAGCGCCAAGATACCCTCGGAGTGGATACCGTCATCGTTGGACACCAGAATGTGCATGCCTGCATTTCAGCAGAAAGCCGGAAGAAAGAAAAGGCGATTGGCCAGCCAACCGCCTTTTGCAGAACGTCGGGGTGAGCCGATTTGAACGGCCGACCACTCGCACCCCAAGCGAGTGCGCTACCAGACTGCGCCACACCCCGTTATGTGTGCCTGTCATACCCTCTGTAAGACGGAGGGGTCAAGTGCCTGTGAAAAGACTCCGTTCATCATTCAGCGTTCTGCATTCAGCATTTTCTTCCGCCTAGCCTTGCCGCGCCCGCAGGCGCGCCAGTTCTTCGCGCAGGCGCGTGTTTTCCGTCTCGGCTTCCTGCCGGGCGGCTTCTGCCTCTCGTCGGGCGGCCTCGGCTTCGGCGTGGGTCCGCAGGCGCTCTCCGGTCTGGGAATCGTACAGACGCAGCCGACTCTCTTCGACGACCAAGTCCAGACCTAAGACTTTACTGGCCAGGCGAGGTCCGACCAGGGGGATATAGTCGCCGCCCTGCAAGCGAAACCCGCGCAACTGCGGCGTCAGGCTGCCGTCGAGCGGATCGAAAAGAAAATACTCGGCCACGCCCAGGTCGGCGTAGATGACCCACTTGTTGCCCAAATCTTCCACTTTGGTGTGGCGCGAGGTCAGCTCGATCACGACATCCGGGGCCTTTTTCTCGACATCCAGGTTGTAGATACGCCGAAGCTTCTTTTCGATCCCGCGGACGACAAAGATGTCGGGACTGATTGATTGAGGCTCACCCTCGGGGTCGCGGAAGTAGAAGAAGATATTGCCGGTTACATAGACGCGCGGGTCGGCGCGGTAATACTCCTCCAAACAGTCCAGTAGCTCGATCATCTGGCTACGATGCACATCGGTTTCGGCCATGGGTTTGCCATCCGATTCCGGCAGATACTCCGTCTCCGGGAGCGGAGACGGGGAGGATACGTCGCGTCGTACTTCTCGGGGGGTTGTCATGGCTGCCACCGCCTGCCTTTTCTGTATGCTAGGACGAAACATAGCGGCTGACAAGCCAAGAACGGCATCGAGTTATCCTTGCCGCATTGCCTGGCAACCGTTTTGAAGCCCTGAAAGGGGACCGAAAGGGCCAGTACAGCATCCGCATCAACGACCAGTGGCGGTTTTGCTTTGAGTGGCCGGACGAGTCCCCGGGGCCTGTGAGGGTAGAGATCGTTGACTATCATTAAGGAGACATCGTTATGTCCGTGGACGCAATCCATCCGGGGGAACACTTGGCTGAGGAGTTAAAAGAACTCGACATGAGCGCCGCCGCGCTCGCGCGACACCTCAAAGTGCCCACCAACCGCATTACCACAATCCTCGACGGGCAGCGTGCCGTCACCGGTGACACCGCCCTGCGCTTGGCCCATTTTTTCGACACCAGTCCGGAGTTCTGGCTGAATTTGCAGAAACTCTACGAGCTACGGCTGGCCGAGCGGAAAGCTGGCAAAGACATCGGAGCCTTGCCAATGCTCAAGAGCCGTAAGGTCGTGCGCGCCTGAAGAGTAGGGGGCGAGGAGGTCAGCCTAGTGTAGCGTAAGCCGACAAGCCAAGGTGTTGCGTCACGCCTCCGGCTTATCCAACCCACAGAACTCCAGCTGAACAGGTCTTAATGAGTGCCGGTTCTGATGAGTCGTATTTCTTCCCCATCCTCGTCCCAAATGAGGAGCCAGTCAGGTTCGATATGACACTCCCAGTTGGGGGCGAGTGATCCACTTAAACGATGACAATTATTGCGCGGATCGAGGGGTGTTGCCGTCTGAATTTTCTTGATGATCTCTTCGAGCTTGGTGATGTCCTTCCCTCGGCTCTTTGCTCTTTTGATATCTTTTTTGAACTGAGTGGTAGGACGCAGTTTACGCATCGTCAAGATCGGCCATCATGTCCTCAACCGTGTCGTAGCTCGTCAAGCCCTCTTTTGTCCGAGCCTGTTCGAGGGCTTCCAGCGTTTCCGCATTAGGGATCCTTGCCCTCTTGCTCCGTTGAGGGGAGGGGCTGTGCTCTGTTGATCCGTGTACGCCCTTAGCAGAGAACCCGTCAGAAGTGCCCGATTTGTTGTCCGCCATACGCTCCCTCCTGGTGTTATGTAGGGATGCTATACATCGGGGTATAGCACCCGACTGGAATCATGAATCGGTCGGGGCTGTCAACCATTGCAGCTCCAAGCGAGCCATGAGGAGCTGGACGCATGCCGTTTCTGCTCATGACTTGACTCCCCATCAATGTCGGTGAACGATACGGAATTCATTAGACGCGCTAAACGCTACGCGAGGAAGACCGGGCAGGAATGTCGTTTTGAGCCGGGCTCAAACAGCTTCAGATCGAAAGGCGCGACTTCTGAGGTAGGGATCATGCAATACGTCTATCCATGTAATCTCACCCCTGACGTCGAAGAGGGCGCAGGATACGTCGTCACTTTCCCCGACGTTCCCGAGGCCATCACCGGCGCACGAACCAAAGAGGAATCCCTTGTGCTGGCCGAGGACGCCTTAGCCGTCGCGCTCGGCGCGTACGTCGAGAACCGTGAAGACATCCCCATTCCAAGCACTGCCGTAGACGGCCAAGTCTTGGTTGCCCTCCCATCCATCGTTGCCGCCAAATTGGCGCTCTACACGGCTATGCGCCGCCAAGGTATGACCAATGTGGCCCTGGCCGAGCGTCTGGGCTTGAGCGAGTCCGCGGTTCGTAGGCTGATTGATCCTCATCATCGTTCGCACATCGGCAGCGTTGAAGCGGCCCTGCGCGCCGTTGGCCGTGGCTCAGTTGTGGGAGACCGGGCGATAGCGTGACGCACGGAGGAAGAGCAATGCAAGGCAAAGTGATGACCGTTCTTGGCCCGATTGAGCCCGACGGCCTGGGGATTACCCTGACGCATGAGCACCTGCTCAGCGATCTCCGGGTCTGGTGCGAAGAACCCGAAGACGAGGAGCAACAGGCGTTCGCGCACGCGCCGGTGGAAATGGCGACCCTCGGCGCCATTCGTCGGGAACCGTTTGGCAACCTGGATAACTGTGTCCTGGATGACACCTCCCTGGCGATTGAGGAATTGCGCCGGTTCAAGACTGCCGGCGGGAGCAGTGTGGTGGACTGTACGAATAACGGCCTTGGCCGCACGCCGCTGGCCTTGGCCGAAATTGCCCGGGCGACCGAGATCAACATCGTGATGGGCTCCGGGTACTATATTGGCCGTTCCCACCCCTATGACATGGCTGATCGGTCGGTTGCAATGATCGCCGATGAGATTGAACACGACCTCATGCACGGCGTTGCCGATACCGGGCTGCGCTCCGGTCTCATCGGCGAGATCGGCACCAGCTTCAAGGTCCGCGACAACGAACACAAGGTGTTGCGCGCCGCCGCCCGCGCCCAGCGTCGGACCGGCGCGCCGATCAGTGTGCATCTGCTGCCGTGGCAGAAAAACGGGACCCAAGTCCTCGATATTCTTGAGGGCGAGGGCGCAAATCCGCATCAGGTCATACTGTGTCATCTCAGCCCGACGAGCGACGACCTGGCGTATCATACGACTCTGGCCACACGTGGCGCGTATGTTGAGTACGACTTCTTTGGCATGGAATACTACGTGGACAGCGTTGGCCGTTACCTGGGCTCGGACGCCGGGAGTGTCGTTGCGCTGAAACGGCTGATCGACGCCGGCTGTCTGGAGCGGCTGCTGCTGTCGCACGATATTGCGATGAAGGTCCAACTCACCCGCTACGGTGGCTGGGGCTACGCCCACTTGGTCGAGAACGTGGTGCCCATGCTGGGTCGCAGCGGACTCAGCGCCGAACAGATCGACACCCTGATCGTGGCCAACCCCCGGCGCGTACTGACGTGGGGTGCGCCGGTGTAAGCGCGGGCACAAAAAGGTAATCGTGATAACCGATCATGGAAAATGAGATCACGATTACCTTTGCTCGAAAACGAGCCCACGCCCGCCTGCGCCCGTGAAAGGAGGCAAAAGATGGCCGGCAGACTGACGGATAAAATTGCGCTTGTGACCGGTGGCGCTTCGGGGATTGGGCGGGCGACGGTGCTCCGCTTTGCCGAAGAGGGGGCTGCGGTCGTGGCCGCCGACCGCAACCCGGGCGGTCTGGAACAGACCAAAAGCCTGGCCCAGAAAATCAGCCCGGATATCGAGACCGTTAGCGTCGACGTCTCCAAATGGGATCAGGTCGAGCGTATGGTTGATGCTGCGGTGGCACGTTTCGGTCGTCTGGACGTGTTGGTCAACGCGGCCGGGGTCCTCATTCTGACGCCGCCGCTGGCCGAAGTCGATGAGCGGCACTGGGACCTGATGATGTCAACCAAAAAGCCGCCATCCCGGCCATGCTGCAAAACGGCGGCGGCTCAATCGTCAACATTGCCTCCATGGCCGGGGTGCAGGCCTACAGCCAATCCCTGCCGTATGCGGTCAGCAAGGCTGGCATCATCCACCTCAACTCGGTTGCCGCCAGCCAATACACGTCTCAGGGCATTCGGATGAACTGCATTGCGCCTGGTTTTGTGGACACGCCGCAGGCGCGCGGCAGCACCCAGAGCACCGAAGCCATACAGAAAGCGGCCCGTCATCATCCCCTGGGCCGCATTGGTCAGCCCGAGGAGATTGCGAACACGATTCTCTTTCTGGCCTCTGACGAAGCGTCCTACATCAGCGGTTCGACCTTTGTTGTGGACGGCGGCTCGTGGTCGGTTGCCAGTCGGCTGTAAGGGGGGAGTATGGAAAAGCTCATCGAGATTAGCAATAAGGCGGTGGCGGATTACGGCTTTCGGCAGATCGTCCAGTGGAGTCCCGACGATATCGTCGCCCAGTGGCAGCTCTCAGACCGCGAGGCGGAACTCCTCACCGGTGTCATCAAAGATGAGCTGGACCGCCTGCCGATTCCGGTCGAGCCGCCGCAGGTGCTGCAGGAACAGGAGCGGGTGGCCGGTGTCATCCGGCAGGCGCTGGGTTGAGGATCGGCCTTTATGGGGCGGCTTCACCGCTCTGGACTGGCAGCCTACAATCGGGTAGGTCGGCTTACGCCTCCGGCTCATCCGACCTACGTGCCTCTGACTGGACCGCTTCCTCGGCGGTCATGACCACCACGTCGCCCGGCCCGGCGCTGACCTCGCCGCCGTCGACCACATAGGTCATGCTGGTTGCAAACGTCCCGGCTGGGCTGGCCAGGAAGAGGGCCAGACCGGCGATCTCGTTCGGCTCGCCCACCCGCTTCTGCGGGTTGATCGGCGAGCCGCTGGTCTCAACCGCCTCGACCAGGTCCTTTGCCAGCTCGGTCCGAATCAGGCCCGGCGCGATGCAGGTCACCCGAATTTTATCGGCCGCCCACTCCTTGCCCAGGAGTTGGGCCATATTGATCAGGGCCGCTTTGGACAGGGCATAGGTGCCGATGCCCATGGACGGTCGGACACCCTCATTTGAGGTAATGTTAATCACCACGCCCCCGCCGCGCTGACGCATGGATTTCCGACACAGGCGGGCCAAGTGCAGCGGCGCCCACACATTGGTCCGCATCACCCTGAGGAAATCCTTTTCGTTTTCCTCGGCCAGGGTCACCAGTGAAGCGCCGGCGGCGTTATTGACCAGGATATCGACGCCGCCGAACTCCTCGACCGCGGCCTGATACAGCTTGTCACAGTCCGCGCTGACCGACATGTCTGCCTGTACGGTCAGGACGCGGCGACCCGTCGCCACAACATCCTGTTTGGCCTGCTCCAGGGCTTCCAGTCCGCGCGCGGCAAGCACCAGGTCGGCGCCGTGCTCGGCAAAGGTCAGCGCAATCGCCCGGCCGATGCCTTTGGAACCACCGGTCACAATGGCGACCTTGCCGTCCAGAGAAAAATCAACGATGCCCATAT
>JAGWBB010000046.1:0-2822 GCA_021296095.1 Desulfurellaceae bacterium
TGGCCGACTTCACCTGGGTCTGGGCCGGTCCGTTTGCGACCCTACAGCTGGCCCATCTGGGCGCTGAGGTGATTCGCATCGAGACCGAGAACCGGGTGTGTGTGACCCGGCGTATCCCGCCCTTTGCCGACGGCGAGCCCGGACCCAACCGCAGCGGGTATTACAACCAGTACAATCAGGGCAAGGCCTCGGTGTGTCTGAATCTGAAGAAGCCCGAGGGCCTCGACATCGCCAAAAAGCTGGTTGCGGCCAGTGATATCGTGGCCGAGAACTTTGCCGGCGGGGTGATGAACAAGATGGGGCTCGGCTACGAAGTCCTGAAGCAGATCAAGCCCGACATCATTATGATCTCCATGTCGGGCTATGGAGCAACCGGGCCGGAGAGTGCGTATGTGTCCTACGGCCCAGCTCAGGTGCCGATGAGTGGCTTGTCGTCGGTAACGGGTTTTCCTGGCTTCCCGCCCATGCATGTAGGCTTTTCGTACGGGGACCCCAACGGCGGTCTGCACGGCGCCTTCGCCGTCCTGGCCGCGCTCATGCACCGGACCCGGACGGGCGAGGGCCAGTATAACCTCGGTGACCCTGTTGGGCGAGGGACTGATGGCCCAGCAGATGCACGGCGCGCCGCCACCCCGGGTCGGCAATCGGGACGCCCATATGGCGCCCCACGGGCTGTTCCAGTGTCAGGGCCAAGACCGCTGGGTGAGCATTGTCGTGGCAAGCGAGGACGAATGGCAGCGCCTGTGCCAGGGCATGGGCCAGCCGGAGCTGGTGACCGATACGCGCTTTGCCAGCCTGGCCGACCGTAAAAAGAATGAGGATGCGCTTGAAGCGCTGATCGGCGCCTGGACTCAAGCCCGGACGGATGACGAGGTCACCCGCACCCTGCAAGCCACAGGCGTGGCGGCTTTTCCAGCCCTCACCAACCAGGACTTGGCCCAGGATCAACACCTGCAAGAGCGCGGCTTTTTTGTCGAGCATCCTCACCCCGAGGTTGGCCCACGCCGCCACGCCGGCGTGCCCTGGGTGTTCTCTGACACGCCGTGTCAGGTCCGCCGGTCGGCACCGTGTCTGGGCCAGGACACCGACGCGGTGCTCCAGGACCTCTTGGGCTATTCGGCCGACGAGGTCGCAGCCTTGCGCGCCGACGCGGTGCTGACCTAGTCGGACCGGCGTCCTCCAATTGGACATCAACGCATGGGATGCCAACGACCGATGCTGGCCCGGCCCGTCAAGAAGCTGCTCTGCCCGCTGTTGTGTCTGGCCCTGGTGCTGGGCCTCGTTTCCTCGCTCGCCGCTCAGGTGACGACCCGGGGAACCGTGCTGATCGAGTTCACCGGTATGGTCCAGAGTTGGCCCGGAAATGACGTGCTGACCCTGGAGGTAAAAAAACAACACATCCTGTTCGCCCTCCACGATGTCCACAGTTCGGGCCAGCGGTTTCTACGCGAGCGCTTTCTTTCCGATCTGCGCCTCCGTACACCGAGCATGTACGTCCGGGGCCCGGATTATCTGCTGGAAGAACTGCTGGCCGAAAAACCCGGCACACGGCCGCTCAAACTGCGCGGGATGTACTATAGCGATTCGCGCGTCTTTGTGATTAATCGGCTGTTCCGGTTGCGCGACACGAGGCCTGAGCGCTAGCAGCCTGTCACAGTCTTGCCTCTCTTGTCTCACCCAGGGCCTTTGCCTGTCGTCTTTTTCCGATCTTCCACGCTAGAAGGATGAGTTTTTGCCATGAGTGAATCGACCACCCCCACCGCCAAATCCATGGACGCTATCGTTGCTTTGTGCAGACGCCGGGGCTTCATTTTTCAGTCGTCCGAGCTGTACGGCGGCATCAACGGATTCTGGGACTACGGCCCGCTCGGTGCCGAACTGAAACGCAACCTCAAAGAAGCCTGGTGGCAGGACGTGGTCCGCTGCCCGGCTGCCGGCCCGGACGGCAGGCCGATCGAGATTGTGCCGGTTGATGCGACCATCATCATGAATCCCAAGGTCTGGGAAGCCTCGGGGCATCTGGGCGGTTTTGCCGATCTGATGAGTACCTGCCGGCACTGCAAAAAACTCCTGCGGTATGACCACATCTGGGAGATGATCCACGAGAGTGACTGGTATGCCTCGCTCGTCAAGCTGTATGCCGATGGCGAGGGCAACGTCACCTCCGCCAGTTTGCAGCACTGGGCCAGGAAATCGGGCAAGCTGGCGCCGGGACTAGCACTAGTGCGTGCTCCAGAGGAAGCTATCCTGAGTCTGACGGAAGGCTCCGCTCCTGTGACGCTCAAGGGCTTCCCGCTTGACACAGTGGTTATGCACCTTGCCACCACGAAGCCGGTCAGGAGTGATGACGACAAGCCCCCGTGCCCGTTTTGTGGCGGAGAAATCTCCGAGCCAAAACCGTTTAACCTGATGTTCAAAACCACCACCGGTGCGGTCGAAGACCCGTCTGCGGTCGCCTATCTGCGGCCGGAGACCGCCCAGGGCATCTTTACCCAGTTCTGGAATGTGCTCGACAGCAACCGGGTGAAGGTGCCGTTTGGCATCGCCCAGATAGGCAAGGCGTTTCGCAACGAGGTCACGCCGCGCAACTTTACCTTCCGCTCCCGCGAGTTTGAGCAGATGGAGCTGGAGTTCTTCATTCACCCCGACCAGGCTCAGGAATGGTACCAGTACTGGCGCGACACACGGTTTCGCTGGTGGCAGTCGATCGGTCTGGCTGGTGAGAACCTGACTCTACGCGAGCACGACCCGGACGAACTCGCCCACTATGCCAGAGAAGGGGCCGGGACGAGCGATGTCGAATACCGTTTTCCGTTTACCGC
>JAGWBB010000046.1:2888-24594 GCA_021296095.1 Desulfurellaceae bacterium
AAGCTGCGCTACTTCGACGCGGACCGCAACGAGCGCTATTTCCCGCACGTCATCGAGCCCAGCGCCGGGGCTGACCGGGGGACCTTGGCCGCGCTGTGTGAAGCCTACACCCCGGATGAGCAGCGGCCCAGCAAGGTCTACATGAGGTTCCACCCGCGGCTGGCCCCGCTCAAGGCGGCCGTCTTTCCGCTGGTCAACAAAGCCGGCATGCCCGAGCTGGCCGACAAGCTGTACCACGAGCTGCGGCCCAAGTACGCCGTCCAGTTCGACGCCAAACAGAGCATCGGTAAGCGCTACGCGCGCATGGACGAGGCCGGCACCCCGTACTGTTTCACCATCGACGGGGAGACGCTGACCGATCAGACCGTGACCGTGCGCCACCGTGACTCGCTGCAGCAGGAGCGCATCAGCCTCGACCGGGTCGCGCCCTTTCTGGCCGACAAGATTGGGCAGTGAGCTCCCGAGCTGCGACTCTTGTCCGCAGCCCGGCTCAACCTCAGGGCTGGGCCATAATTCTGCCAGGCCGGCTATTGCCACTCGGGCTGCCCGCCCTGGGCCAGGACGTAACTGTTGCCCTTGGGGCAATCCGAGCCGTCGGGTTGGAGGTCGGTGCCGGTGACGGTGATAAGCCCGCTGGTGTCGATGAACAGATTGACGCCGTCGCTGGCCGAGATTCCCAGCAGGCTCAGATCCGTGGTGTACTCGCTATTGGCCGCGTAATAGGCTTCGAGGGCGAGCATGGTGTTGCTCACATCCGACTCGACCCGCGAACAATACGCGCTGCGACGATAGCTGGCGAACTGCGGGACGGCGAAGGCGGCCAGGATGCCGATGATGGTGATGACGACGAGCAGTTCGATCAGGGTAAAGCCTGTGTTGTCCTTGTGAAACGTCTGCAACATAGGACCCTCCTGCGTCTCTGAAACTTCGCATCGGATACCATACCTCGCATTAGTAAGCAAACTATCTGTATTATAAGTCTTCTTTCCGGCCGACGCCGGTCTTTTCTCCCGGATGGCTTCCTTTTTCCCATCCTTTTTGTCAGAATGCCGCTTGCCCGCGCGGGAGTGACTCCATGCCGCACATTATTGGTACTGCCGGCCACATTGATCACGGCAAAACGGCGCTGATTAAGGCCCTGACCGGCCACGACACGGACCGCCTCCAGGAGGAACAGGAACGCGGTATCTCGATTGAGTTGGGATTTGCCTATCTGGATCTGCCCGATGGCGAGCGGGCCGGGATTGTCGACGTGCCCGGCCATGAGCGTTTTATCCGCAATATGCTGGCCGGGGCGCACGGTATTGATCTAGTCTTGTTCACCGTGGCTGCGGATGACGGCGTCATGCCCCAGAGTGAAGAGCACCTGGATTTTTTGCATCTGCTGGGTCTCACAAATGGGATCTTCGTGATGACCAAGGCCGATCTCGTTGATGCCGAGCGCCTGGCCGATGTGCGTGAAGAGATCGAAATTCTGACCCTCGATACCACCCTGGAAGGCGCTCCGATTGTGGCGGTTTCCGCCGTGACTGGCGATGGCATTGCCGAACTCCGCAGCGCCATCGCCGCTCGGCTGGCGGACTACGAGCGGCCGTCCCTGCCGGGCTATTTCCGTTTGCCTGTGGACCGGGCGTTTGTGATGAAGGGCCACGGGGTGGTGGTGACGGGTACGGCCACAGCCGGCAGTGTCCAGAGCGGAGCCACCGTCAGACTCCTGCCCGGTGGAGAAGAAACCCGGGTGCGCTCCATGCAGGTCCACGGTCAAACGGTCTCCCAGGCCAACTGGGGCCAGCGCGTAGCACTCAATCTGGTCGGTTTGGAAAAAAGCGCGATCACCCGGGGTCATGTCGTGTGTCATCCCAAGCTCGGCCGCACAACGCAACGGTTTGACGCCTGGGTTGAGATTCGACCCGGGGTCAAGCGCGAGGTCATCAATCATGAGCGTATCCGGGTGCACGTCGGGACAGCCGAGGTGCTGGGAAAAATCATTCTGCTGAACGGTCAGGATAGCCTCGCGCCCCGCTCGACCGCCTTTGCCCAGATCGTTGTCGAGGAGCCGCTCGTTGCCCTGCGTGGCGACCGCTTCATCGTCCGTAATCACACCGCCCAGGCTACGCTGGGGGGTGGCGAGGTGGTCAACCCCTTTGCCACCCGTCACCGCCGCCTCAAGGCCCGGGCGGCGGGGCAGGGCGGCCTCCAAGAGCGGCTGGCCCTACTGCGGACGCCCGACCTGCTCCAAGCCTGTCGCGCCTATATTGAAATACAGCCCGAGTTTGCCGTCTCGCTTGAGGACATTTATCAGGGCGTGAACGCGCAGGAAAAAGAAGTTGCGCCGCTCCTGGTCCAAGATGCGGAGATTCTGCCCCTGCCGGACGCCGATCATCCCGAGGCGTACGCGACGCTCAGCAAGTGGCAGCGGCTGACCGCCACGGTGGATCGTGTGCTGACTGACTTTCATGCCCGCACGCCCCTGGCCCAGGGCATGGAGCTGGAGTCACTGCGCAGTCAGCTTGCCTTTGCACCGAAAATTTTTCGGGCGGTGACGGACAAATTGGTCGCCGAGCGCTCCGTGGTGCGCGAGCAGAGCACACTCCGCCTGCCCTCGCACCGCGTGGAGCTGAGCGAGGCAGAACAGGAGCTGAGCGCCCGCCTGGAGCGGCTGGTGGCCGAGGGTGGTTTTACGCCCCCGGAGGTCAAGGACCTGGAGACCACGCTGGCCGTCCCGCGCAAGCAGTTTCTTGACCTGCTGGGCATTTTGGAGTCCCAACACAAGCTGGTGAAGGTCGCCACCGACCTCTACTTGAGTCAAAAGCGCGTAGACCAAGCCCGGTCTGTCCTGGTCGAACACCTCACCGCTCATGGGGAAATATCAGCCGCAACATTTCGGGATGCGTTGAGAATCAGTCGGAAGACGACCATCCCCTTGCTGGAGTACTTCGACCGGACCGGGCTGACGCTACGGGTTGGCGATATTCGGAAACTGCGCAAAGCCGAGACAATCCCGGCAAGACCTTCAGTATAAAGGACACTATGCGTACCACACCCCAGCGGACCGAGGATCAACGTTCGAGAATCCGCCTGACCGAAAAAGTGAAAGCCGCGGGTTGAGCGGGGAAATTGGGTCCGGCGGACCTGGCACATGTCCTGAGCGAGCTGCCCCGCGAGCAGCACCCCGATCTGCTGGTTGGCGTGGAAACCTCTGATGACGCTGGCGTGTTTCGCCTGAGCGATGACTTGGCCGTCATCAATACGGTCGATTTTTTTACCCCGGTAGTGGACGACCCGTACACCTACGGGCTCATTTCAGCCGCTAACTCGCTCAGCGATGTCTACGCCATGGGCGGTGAGCCGAAAACGGCACTGAATATCGTCTGTTTTCCCCAGGATGGGGTCGATAAGACCGTACTGGCCGACATTCTGCACGGAGGAGCGGCAAAAGTGCGGGAGGCTGGAGCGGCGCTGGTCGGCGGACATTCGGTTGCCGATGAGGAGATTAAATACGGTTTGGCCGTGACCGGGGTAGTGCATCCTCAACGTGTGGTGCGCAATGTCGGCGCTCAGGTGGGCGATGTGCTGATCCTGACCAAACCGCTGGGTACGGGCATTATCACCACCGCGCTGAAACGCGGCCGTCTCCGGGATCGGCACGATACGGAATACACGGCAGCGGTTGATTCGATGGCGAGACTGAACCGCACCGCCAGCCACGTCATGGCCCGCTACACGGTCCACGCATGCACCGATATAACCGGATTCAGTCTGATGGGCCACGGCTATGAGATGGCCCACGGCAGTGGAGTCAGCCTCCGGCTGCGCGCTGCCCAATTCCCAGTCTTGCCGGGCGCGCTGCGCCTGGCCTCAGAGGGGTATCTGACTGGTGGCTGCAAGCGCAATCGCAGTTATCTGGCCGATAAAGTCCGGGTGTCGCCAGGACTTACCGCCCAGCTTGCCGAGCTTGCCTTTGATCCACAAACCTCGGGCGGTCTACTCATGGCCATACCCGAATCTGAGGCGAACGCCTGTGTGCAGGCGCTTGAGAATGCCGGAAGCCCGGCCGCAGTCGTGCTCGGTGAGGTTGTTCCACACACCGAGCATTGGGTGGAAATTGTTGAAGACTAAACCTGCTTGAAGAGGATACTGTATAGGGGAGAGAGATTCTCTTGGTCAAGAGCAGTTGGCGGGAGCGCGACCCACATCGCGCTCCGTCGTTTCGCCGTCCACGAGCTGAAATGAACCAGCAGCGTTAGAAGTACCAACCGTGTAGCGGCGAAAGCACCAACTGCTCTATCCACCACCACATCCACCACCACATCCACTACCCTTATAGCGGACATCGTCACACATTTCAAGCTTTGCATGAGATTTTTTTCATTCTTCAGGATAAACATGAATAATTCAGGGTAAGTATGAATAAATCCTCTCCTTTAACTGCTATGCTTGACTCCTTGTTCGGCATCGTTTAAGGCTCGTCCAGATGGGCATAGGAGCGAGTTTCCTCGGTGCACTACGAACTCTTCATCAGTTTTCGCTATCTGCGCGCCAAGCGGCGTGAGATTTTCATTTCCCTGATTACCACGATATCTACTCTCGGAGTCTTGATCGGGGTGATGGTGCTGAATGTCACCCTGGCCATCATGACCGGATTTGAAGAAGATTTGCGGAGTCGGATTCTGGGCTTTAATCCTCATATCCTGCTGTCCAGCCTGAATGGCCCCTTGGACGCCTATGAGCAGGTGGCGGAACAGGTCCGACAGGTGCCGGGGATCGCCGCGGCTGCGCCCTTTCTGTACGGCCAGGTGATGGTCAGCTCGCCACGGGGTGTGTCCGGGGTGGTGGTGCGCGGGGTCGAACCGGCCCTGGCCAGTGCGGTGGTCAATATCGCCGACCACATCAAAGAGGGGAGTCTCGCCCAGCTCGGCCAAAAGCAACTCGTGCTCCTTGGCAATGGCACGGGCCAACGCAGCGTTGAGCTGGCAGGGATTGTGATCGGTGAGGAGTTGGCCGATCAGCTCGGTCTGCTGATCGGTGATCCCATCACCCTGATCTCTCCTCTTGGCGGGACGCCGGGACCGCTCGGCATGGCGCCTCGCCTCAAACGCTTCGTGGTGGTCGGGCTGTTTGATTCCGGCATGGTCGAGTATGACAGTGGCCTGCTCTACATGGCTCTCCAGGATGCCCAGCAGTTCTTCAAGCTTGACCGACAGGTGTCTGGGCTCGAAATTCGTCTCCAGGAAGTCTACAACGCGCAGCCGATTGCCCGGCAGATTGAGGAACTGCTCGGCTTTCCCTACAAAGCCCGCGACTGGACCGAAATCAACCGTAACCTGTTTACCGCCCTGAGCCTTGAAAAGTTCGTGTATTCGATCGTGATTTTGCTCATCGTCCTGGTGGCCGCGTTCAACATCATTGCGACCCTGATCATGGTTGTCATGGAAAAACGCAAGGACATTGCGCTGCTGAAATCCATGGGCGCTTCGGATGCGGCAATCGGCCGGATTTTTATCTACAAAGGGCTGGTTATTGGGCTGATCGGTACGTTCTTAGGGACGCTGAGCGGTTTCCTCCTGTGCTGGTTGCTCCAGCGCTACGAGTTCATCGAACTGCCACCCGACGTGTGGTACGTTTCGACCGTACCGATCAAGATGTCCGTCCACAATTTCCTGATCGTTGGCCTGGCCTCTGTGGCGATCTGCCTGGGCGCTACGATCTACCCCGCCCGTCAGGCGGCCCGTTTGGCGCCGGTTGAAGTCATCCGCTACGAATGAATGGCGACCGGCCTGAGCACCAGACGGGGAGGAGAAGTGGCGTGGCGCAGATTTTGATTCGAGCCGAGCGGCTCAGCAAACGCTACGGCGAAGAAGGGCAGGCGATCCAGGTCTTCTCGGAGTTGGACCTCGACATCCGGCGGGCTGAGCGTATTGCCATCATTGGTGAGTCCGGGGTTGGCAAAACGACCTTGCTGCATATTCTGGGGACGCTTGATCGGCCCAGCACAGGCAAGGTGTGGCTGGATGGCCACGACGTGTTTACCCTACCGAGCGAGGAGCTGGCCGGGCTGCGCAACCGGGAAATCGGGTTCATTTTCCAGTTCCACCACTTGTTGCCCGATTTCAACGCTGTTGAGAACGTCATGCTACCCGGACTGATCGCCCGGCTGTCGCGCGCTGAGGCCAAGCGGCGGGCTGTTGAGATTCTGGAGCAGGTCGGGCTCACAGATCGACTGACCCATCGACCTGGAGAGCTGTCCGGGGGCGAACAGCAACGGGTTGCCGTGGCGCGGGCGCTGGTGCTGCGTCCGCGTGTGGTGCTGGCTGACGAGCCGACGGGCAATCTTGACCCTGGGACCGGGGAGGGCGTGCTGCAGTTGCTGCTCAAGCTCAATCAGGCCATGAACATCACCATGGTGGTTGTGACCCATAACGACAAAGTGGCCACCAGCATGGATCGGACGCTACGGCTCGAGGCGGGCCGGCTACGTGAGATCCAGGCTCGGGTGGAGACAGACGCGGTCTCGGCCGGCCCTCGGCTGGGCTGAGCGGCTTTACAATCTGAGGAGATTTTGTTAGGGGAGGCCGGTGGGGAAAGACGCGCCAATGCGGGGAATATCTCGAACAACCGGCACCCGATGGCTGATCTTGGTCCTCGGCTTGGTTCTGCTCGGTCTACCCGGTCAGGTGCGGGGGCAGACTCCGGTGCCGGACCAGGCGTCCGACCCGGCTGAGGCTTCGGCACCGACCAACTCTGCTCAAGCGACGCTGCTGAGCGAAGTGGCGATCGGCGGCAACGAGCAGGTCGATACCGAGGCTATTCGCATCCGTCTCTCATCCCGAGCCGGCCAGCCGCTCGATCATGAGACGGTTGATGCCGATATTCGATCCATCTACGAGATGGGTTTCTTCAAGAATGTCGAGGCGCAGCTGACCGAGGACGACGGCCGCAGCGTGCTGACCTACTGGGTGCGCGAACGCCCGCTGATCCGGCAGGTCCGGGTTGAGGGGAATAAGAAAGTCACCCAGGAAGAAATCCTGACCGAGCTGAAAATTCATCCGCGCACCATTCTGAATCCGGTCAGAATCCGCCGCGGGATTCTTGACGCCAAGGCTCTATACGAGAAAAAAGGCCATCTGGATACGGATATCTCGTACCGGACCGAATCGACGGTCAACGGCGAAACGATCGTCTCTTTTACGATTTCCGAAAACACCCAAACCAGCGTGGTTGACCTGGTGTTTGAGGGCAATCAAGCCTTTTCCGACAAGATCCTGGCCGGCTTCATGCAGACCAAAAAGAAGAACTGGCTGTCCCGTTTTCTGCCGTTTGGGGTGCTGAGCAACGAAGCTCTCAAGACCGATGTCGAGCGCCTGACAGCCTGGTACTACGATAATGGCTATATCAACGTCCGTATTGACGAGCCGCAGGTGACCCGTGGCGAAGACGGCCTGGTGGTGACTATCCGCCTTGAGGAGGGACCCAAGTATAAGGTCGGTGAAGTGCGGGTCGTGGGTGATGTGGTGGGCGGTGAGGCTGCGGCAAAACGGGTCTTGACCCTGCGCTCAAAGCGGACCTTCAAGGCCAGCGTGCTGCGGGACGACGTCTTTAACCTGACCGGGTATTTCAGCGATCAGGGCTACGCTTTTGTCAACATCGAGCCGGAAACCGATGTCCAGCCCGACGAGAAGCTGGTGAACGTCTCATACCGGGTGAATAAAGGCCCCGAGGTCTACATCGACCAGATCGCTATTGCCGGCAACCGCAAGACGCGGGACAAGGTCATTCGCCGTGAGCTGTCGATCGTTGAGCAAAGTCTGTTCGCCGCCTCGTCACTCCAGTTCAGCCGAGACCAGGTAAAACGCCTGGGGCTGTTTGAAGATGTGAATCTCACCACCCAGCGGGGCAAACGCAAAGACCTGCTGAACGTGCTGGTCGACGTCAAGGAAGCCCAGACTGGTTCGTTCAGCATTGGCGCCGGCTTCAACTCCTCAACCAGTGTGGTCGGCAACGCCCGGATCCAGGAAAACAACCTCATGGGGCGGGGCCAGCGTCTGATTGTCGGGGGTAGCATCGGCACCCGCTATCGGAATACGCAGGTGAATTTCATGGACCCATACTTCATGGATACCTACCTGCGGCTCGGGCTGGAGCTGTTTGACTGGCGGTTCATCTTCGAGGACTTTGACCGCTCGGGAACCGGCGGTGGCTTTCGGCTGTTCTATCCGTTGACTGCGTTGGGCTATCGTTCGCTCTGGGGCTACTCTCTCAACGATGTCGAGGTTGGTTTCCAGTACCAGTGGGAACGCTCACGGATCAGCAACTTCGATCCGATTACGCCGGACGCGGTTCGCGCCGAACGGGGGGCGAACACGGCCTCCCTGATCTCGCCGGTGCTCATGCGCAATACCATGAACCACGCCTTCGAGCCCACAGCCGGCTCGCTGCAGCAGGTTTCCTTCACCTTTGCCGGCCCTGGTGGGAGCGCCGATTACACCAAGCTTGAGCTTGAGGCGCGCTACTTTCTGCCCATCTGGCGCGGCCGCCGCTTTGGCGAGGTGACCCTGATGACCGGTGGCGTTTTTGGCTATGGCATAGGTGATGTCGATTTTACCGAAAATCGTCACATTGCGACCCACCGCAAGCGTATTCTCAAGGATGATGTGCCCCTGTTTGATCGCTACTTCCCGGGTGGCATCAACTCGATCCGGGGCTTTGGCGAGCGCAGCCTCGGTCCTCGTGAAGAAACGGTGGTCGTGGTCACTGACGGTGGCTCGCCGGATGGGCGAAAAGCGCGCACCTACCGTCGTCCCATCGGGGGCAGCCACCAGCTGATTATTAACAATGAAATCATCGTTCCGATCGTCCCGGCTCTTAACCTCAAGGGGGTGCTGTTTAACGACATCGGGAATGCGTTTACCAATGCCCAAGGCATCGATCTTGGAGATCTCCGCTATTCTGTGGGAGCGGGAGTCCGCTGGAAATCGCCATTTGGTCCGATCCGCATTGAGTTGGGCAGACCGCTGAACGCCAAGAATGATGAGCGCACCAGCAGCATTCACTTTTCTTTCGGTGGTTTTGGCGGGATCGGCCAGACTGGTGGCGGCAACCGTTTCGATTCGCTGTTCTAGGCCTGTTGCTGCGAGCGGACGGTGGAGAACAGCGATGCGCCGTATTGGTAGGGGAGTCCTGCTCAGCGTCCTGAGCCTGGTGTGGCTGTCCGTTCCGGTCGCTGCCCAGGGGGTGAAGATTGGCTATGTGGATCTCCAGCTGGCGCTCACCGAGTCGAGCGCCGGCAAGAAAGCCCAGCAGGCGTTCAGCGCCGAAATGAACCGCATGGAGACCCGACTTGAGGAACGCAAGAAAAAGGTCGAGACGCTCAAGGACGACCTGGAGAAGAAGGCCCAGTTACTGAGACCCGAGGAGCGGACCGAGTTGGCACGTCAGTATCGGGTCGAAATCCGTGAATTTCAGCGTCTGTACGAAGACTCCAAAAAGGAACTCGAAATACGAGACCGCGAGCTGACCGGCCGCATTCTGGTTGAGTTGCGCCACATCATCCACGACATGGGCCAGCAGGGTGACTTCACGCTGATCCTGGAAGGCAACAACACGGTCGTCTTGTACGGTGCCCAAACCATCGATCTGACCCAAGCGGTGATTGCCGCCTACAACAAGAGAGGAACGAAGATTGCGCAGCTGATACGCTAGCGTGTGTCTTGCGCTCCACTTCCCGCCGGTATGGATACCCTTGCGGCCTTGCTGCCCCACCGTTACCCTTTCCTGCTCGTTGATCGAGTCGTGGAGATCGTCGCTGCCGAACGGATTGTGGCGCTCAAAAACGTGACCATCAACGAACCTTTCTTCCCCGGCCATTTCCCCGGCTATCCGGTCATGCCCGGCGTCCTGCTGTGTGAGGCCGTTGTCCAGGCCGGAGGCATTCTCGTCTGTTCGTCCGCGCCGGAAGAGGGTCGCCGTCCCCAGTATGCGCTACTGACGGCGCTGGACAAGGTCCGCTTTCGGCGTCAAGTCACTCCGGGTGATCAGCTCCGCCTGGAGGCTGAGACCGTCCACCGGCGAAAAAAGTTCTGGAAGATGCATGGCACCGCCTCGGTGGCCGACACGCTGGCGGCTGAACTGGAATTTACGCTTGCCGAGACGGACCCGCCCGACAGCCGTACACCAGACACGCGGACGGGTAGGGAGCGATCATGACGGCAGCCACCCACATCCATCCCTCAGCAGTCGTCGCACCGGGCGCCGAACTCGACAGCGGAGTCCAGATCGGGCCGTATACGGTCATTGGGCCGCATGTTCGGATCGGACGAGAAACCCAGGTTGGTCCCCATGCCGTCATTGAAGGGCGGACCGCAATCGGGCAGCACAACCATATTTTTCAGTTTGCCAGCGTCGGAGCGGTTCCCCAGGACAAAAAGTACGCCGGCGAAGACAGCCAGTTGATTATTGGCGACCACAATACCGTTCGGGAGTTTGCCACCCTCCAGCCCGGCACCACCGGAGGCGGCATGATCACCCGGGTCGGCGACCATAATCTGTTCATGGTCTACTCGCACGTCGCCCACGATTGCGCGCTGGGCAGCCATATTGTCATGGCCAATAGCGCCAACCTGGGCGGCCATGTCACGATTGAAGACTTTGCGGTGATCGGCGCGCTGGCCGGTATCCATCAATTCGCCCGGATCGGCGAATCCGCGATAATCGGCGCAGGAGCCATGGTCTCTCTCGATGTCCCGCCGTACTGTATGGCCCAGGGCGACCGGGCCAACCTGTTCGGCCTGAATCTGATCGGGCTCAAACGGCGCGGTTTTACGACCGCCCAGCTCGAAACTCTGAAAAAATCCTACCGGGCCTTGTTCAGCGAGGGAGAGCCGTTCAAACAGGCTCTGGCCCGCGTCAGTCAGGAGTATGGCGACGGTCCCGAGGTCGCTCACCTCGTGGAGTTCATCTCGCACTCTCAGCGCGGTGTGTGTCGGCCGCGGAGTGGGGCGTCTGCCGACGCCGATGGGGCTGCCGACTAGGGTCCGGCGGGCTCGCACACAGATTGCAGACAGGATGTCTCGATTCGGGCTGATCGCCGGTAACGGCCGCTTCCCCCTGCTCTTTGTTGAGGCCGCACGTGCCCAGGGGCTCGACCTTGTGGCGGTCGCCCACCACGGCGAGACCCTGGAGACGCTGAACGATCTGGTGTCCGAGGTCAGCTGGGTTCGGGTTGGCGAGCTGGGCAAGATCATCGACATCTTCAAGACCGCCGGTGTGACGCAGGCTGTTATGGCCGGTGGGATCCACAAATCCGGTGCCCTGAGTCATATTCAGCCCGACGCGCGCGGTCTGGCGTTTATCAGCCGGCTGCCGAGTCTGAAGGACGATGTGATCCTGCGCGGCATTGCCCAAGAGCTGGAGGGAGAGGGTATCAGGGTGGTCGAGTCCACCCGTTTGCTGCCCGACCTGGTTCCCCAGCCGGGGGTGTTCACCCAGATCGCTCCGGATGAACGGCAGTGGCAGGACATCCGGCTGGGGGTTGAGGTGGCCAAGGAAATCGGACGCTGGGACATCGGGCAGAGCGTGGTGGTCAAGCGCGGCACGGTGTTTGCCGTTGAGGGCTTGGAGGGCACAAATGCCGCCATTCGGCGCGGCGGGAAACTGGCCGGAGCCGGGCTGGTCATTGTCAAGGTCAGCAAGCCGCACCAAGACCTGCGCTTCGATGTGCCGACGGTTGGACCGGAGACGATCCAAGAGATGCGGGCCGTTGAGGCGCGTGTGCTTGCCATTGAAGCCGAGAAAACCCTGATGGTGGATAAACCTGCGGTCGTTCGACAGGCAGATGCCGCCGGGCTGTGCGTAGTGGCCGTTTCAGTCACGAAAACGGAGACGGGTTTTCGGGTGTCGCAGGGAGAGCGGGAGTAAGAGACAGCTGGTCGGAATGGGTATGAAACACATCCTGTGGAGAAGTATTGGTGCATTGTTCTGGAGCGGGCTGCTGCTGTGCCTTATGCCTGCCAGCAGCCTGGCCGATATCAAATTTGCCCTTGAAAACCCGGCCTCGGGCCAGGTTCTCAGCGGTATACGTGTGATATCCGGCTGGGCGTTTTCGACCGAGTCTGCTGAGCCGGTCAGCGTCCGGTTATGGATCGATGACGGTGAGGCCATCGAGGTGCCGTGCTGTGTCGAGCGAGCCGATGTAGCGAACGGGCATCCCGATTACCCCCAAGCTCTGAACAGTGGGTTCGGCCAGGTCTTTAACGCCGGTCTGCTCGAAAAAGGCGCCCATACCCTGACCATTGAATTTGAGGATGCAACCGGCGCGCGCGAGACACGAGCGCAGAGGATTGAAACCGTCAAGCCCGGTGGGTTTGAGTTTCTCGGCTCACTCGATCTGGACCGGGCCGATGCCGAACTGAGCGAAGACAAACAAGAAATCTTCATCACCGGAGTGATCGTCCGGGAGACAGGCAGCACCGAGTCTGAGGAGATTGAACTCCGTTTGGCATGGCAGGAGAACCTCCAGGCGCTGGGCATTGTCGCCGCGCGCAACGAGAACGAGCCCATCGCATCTACGGCCGCTGCCCTCAGTGCGAGTCTTGAGGCTGTCGAGATGCGTGCCGAGGACCCGGTTGTGGAGCCCGTGCAGGTGAGTGCCGAAGAGCTGACTGTGGAGCCCGACCGGGTGCAGCACCCGGCCATCATTCGGATTGATCCGAATAGCGGCAATCGAACAATTCTGTCCGACGTACATACCCCGACCAGACAAGACCTGAGCGGTGCCGAGACCGAAGGCGACGAAACACTGACCGATCCGGGGCCGACCTGGCTCATCCCCCAAGGGCTCACGATTGAGCCGAACGGCCAGATTGCGGTGACCGATGCTGGCCGCGAGGCGCTGATCCGGGTCGATCCTGTCACGGGCCGGCGTCAGGCCTTCGCCGGCTCCGGGTCAAGCCTGGTACGGCCGAATGGGGTTGCCGCCTATCCCCAGGAATCGGGCTTGGACCGAACGCTTGTGATTGCAGACTCCGGCCGCTCGGGTGTCTATGAACTGAACGGCAGCCGGACGATCATCTCGAACAGAGAGTTTGAGGACGAGCCCGAACAGGTGGACCTCAAGGACCCGTTTGGTATCGCGGTTGAGAGCAGCTGCACGGAAGATGATTGCCGGGTCGTGGTGGCCGATGCCGGCCTGCGGGCGATTGTCCGCCTTGATCGGAGGACTGAAGAGCGGACGATTATCTCAGATGAGGGCTGGATGACTCCGGTTGACATTGATGTTGCGGCCGACGGCCAGCTGTTTGTTGTCGATGTCGGCCTCAACGCGATCGTGCGGGTTGATCCGACAAACGGGAGCCGGGCGATTGTGTCGGGTGCGGGGACCGGCGACGGACCCGCTTTCCAGCGGGTCCGAGCCCTGGCGATTGAGCCGGACGGCCGGCTGGCCGTCGTGGATGAGGGCGCCCGGACCGTGCTCCGCGTCGATCCACGCAGCGGTGAGCGCCGCATCATCTCCGGGCCGGAGACCGGCGACGGCCCTGAACTGCGGGTGCCGGTTGACATCGCAGTCGCGTCCGACGGCCAGTTGATTGTCGTTGATAGCGCGCCTTTTTCGGCCGTCTTTGAAAACCCGTTCGGAGATTTTGTCGGCGGGATCGGTCTGGTGTCGGGCTGGGCCTTTGCCAACGTCTCCGCCGCTACTTTGAACAGTGTTGTGCTCACGATTGACGACAACGCGCCCATGCCGGTGCCGTGGGGTGCTTCGCGCGGAGATGTCCAGGCGTCTTTTCCCGAGCGGCCGTGGGCGGCAGAGAGCGGGTTTGGACTCGTCACCAACTTTAATATTCTGCCTAGCGGCTCGCACACCTTTGCGTTGACGGTCGAGGATACGAGCGGAAGTTCTCACACCCTGAGCCGCAACGTGGAGACCGTGAGACTGGGCAATTCGGAGTTTCTGGACCGGTTCGATATGACGAACGCCGAAGTTGACATCTTTGATGACACCGTATCCATCGAGCAGGTGGAGATCCGAGATAAAGCCAGCCAGCTCAGTCGCGAGATCAACGCCAGTTTTGTCTGGCGGCAGAGCTGCCAGTGTTTTGTCGTGCAGGGCGAATGCGGCAATGGGAATATCGAATCCAACGAAGAGTGTGACGGTCAGACCTTCGGTGGGCAAACGTGCCAGAGCTTGGGATTTGACGGCGGAGATCTGAGCTGTACTGAGCAGTGTAATCTGGACCTGAACCAATGCACGGGGGGCATGCCGGTCTTGGTCGCCAATAGCGGAGACGACAGCGTTTCCTTGGTGAGTGCCGCGACCCATGAAGAGGTCGGCACTATACAGGTCGGCGACAATCCCCGAAGCATAGCCGTCAGCCCGACCCAAACGCTTGCGTATGTGACCAACTTTGGCGACGGGACGGTGTCGGTCCTCGATCTCACCGATCTCACCGCCCTCACCGACCCCGCCTCCGACCTCCCAACGATTGACGTTGGCCATGATCCTGTCGGACTGGCTTTCAGGCCCGATGGGAGATATGCCTACGCGGTCAACGCGGGCCAGAATCGGGTCAGCGTGATCAATACGGACTCACACACCATTGAGACACACATACGGGTCGGGAGCGAACCGCAAGAGATCGCCATCAATGCCGCCGGCACCCGGGCGTATGTCACCAACTCCGGGGATGGAACCGTCTCGGTCATTGATCTGGCGACAAATGAGCAGCTGACCACGATCGCCGTCGGCGAGGAGCCCAACGGGGTTGCGGTTCGCCCCGGTGGTAGAGAAGTGTATGTCGTGAACTCGCAACAGGACGATAACACCGTGTCGATTATTGATACGCGCACGAACCGCGTGGTGGCGACGCTGACCAGAGAAGAAGACGAGGGCCGCATCGGACTCGTGCCGCAGAAGGTCACGTTTTCTCCCGATGGCCGTAAGGCGTTTGTGACCAACTCGCTCGACGATACGGTGTCGATCATTGATGCCGCAACACGGGCCAATCTGGATACGCCCTATGTCAGGAGATATCGCTACCGCACGGTGTATGACCAACCAAACGGGATTCTGGTTACTCCCAACGGGCTGCGCTTCTACGTCTCGCTGTTTGGCCGGAGTGGACAGGGTGACTACCTCGCCATTTTCAGCGTGAAGAACGACCATCCCCAGTACGGGCTTATCGGCTTCGTCGAAGTCGGAGAGGGGCCGATTGGTCTGGCGGGCGGACCGGGCTAGACGGAGTTGACTCCCAAGACGGAAAGTGGCACTATCGCCTGACCTTCGTGGGGCCGTAGCTCAGCTGGGAGAGCGCTTGACTGGCAGTCAAGAGGTCGGCAGTTCGATCCTGCTCGGCTCCACTCGCCCGCTCCTTCTTCCCGTCGCACACCAGACAGCGCCGAACACCGTGTGATCTACACTTCGAGCACACAACCGTCGTGGGCACACTCGAAGCGTATTTCCTTCTGGTGGGCGAGAACCTCGCGTCCGAGATGGCTGAGGACCAAGCGCTTGCAGCCCAGGCGGTCGCGTTCCCGCAGCAGTTGCGGATAGCTCAGGTGAAAAGGCGTTAGTGAGTCAAAATAGCAGCACTCACAGATAAAGACGTCGGTGCCTTGGGAGTAGTGGCCCAGGTTTTCGTTCCAGCCACAGTCGCCCGAGTACAGAAGGGTCTTCCCGTCCAGGCGCACCCGATAGCCGAAGCAGGTCTCTTTCTCCAGGTGAGGAACGACAAAGGGCGTGAGCTCGACTCTATCCACATCCGCACTACAGTCGGCCCTGAGTTCCCGGTACACGATGGGGAAGGTCAGCGGGCGCTCGGCCAGCTCCCCAAACATCGCCCGATAGAGCGATTCGACGCGGGTTTGCAGATTGGGCGGGCCGGTAATGACGAGCGGGCGGGAGCGGGGTTGCTGGTACAAACTCTCCAGGAAAAAAAAAGGCAGACCGCCGAAATGATCGCCGTGCATGTGGCTGATGGCGATAAAATCTATGCGCTCGGCCGGGATCTTCAAATCTTTCAGCGCCAGCAGGGTCGTTGCTCCACAGTCGAGCAGGAAGCCCGTGCGGCCAGATTCAACAAGATAGCCGCTGTGACGTCGACCGCCGCTGTTAAAGGCATCGCCCGAGCCGAGTACCGTAATTCGCATTGCCTGCTCGCAAGAGAGTGACTCAAGTCTCAGCCTAGCGAGTTTGTCAGCCCGACTCAACTGTCTGGCCCACGCCCGCCTGCGGTGCCGTTTTCTTTACTTCTCGGTGCGGCTGGGCTAAGGGGGGAAGGCTCAGACCGCACGATTGGAGACTCGGGATGCGTGCTTTCAGTTCTGCCGGCTACACCGTTCCGCTGGGGCGTCACTCGTATCCGATGGACAAGTACCGTCTGGTGCCGGAACGTCTGCTGGCCGACAAGGTGCTCACCCGGGACGAAATCTGTGCGCCTCAGCCGATAGAACGAGACGACATTCTGCGGGTGCACACCCCGGAATATGTCCACGCCTTTTGCAGCGGGAGGCTCGACCGCCGGGCCATGCTGCGGCTCGGTCTGCCCTGGTCCGCGGCCCTGGTTCGGCGCGCCTTTGTGGTGATTGGCGGCACTCTGGCGGCGAGCCGCGTCGCCCTGTCCGAGGGACTGGGGGTGAATTTAGCCGGCGGCACCCACCACGCGTTTGCCGACCACGGCGAGGGCTACTGCATTTTTCACGATATGGTCATCAGCCTGCGACGGCTGCGGCACGAGGGCGTAGCCCGACGTTTTCTGATTATCGACCTCGATGTTCACCAGGGCAACGGCACCGCGGCGCTGTGTCAGACCGACCCGGACGTGTTCACCTTTTCCATGCATGCCGCAAACAATTACCCGGCCCGCAAAGAGCACAGCTCGTGGGATATTGCCCTGCCCGACCACACCACCGATGAGCCCTACCTCGACCGCCTCCGTGCGGCCCTGGACCGCCTTCTGGAACGCTGCGAGCCCGAGCTGATTTTCTACCAGGCCGGTGTCGATGTCTTGGCTGGCGATCGTTTTGGTCGGCTTGATCTCAGCATGCCCGGGCTTGGAGAGCGGGACCGGCTGGTGGCCCGCTTCGCCCGTCAGGCCGGCCTGCCGCTTGTGGTGACCTTCGGGGGCGGCTATGCGCGGGATATCAATGTGATTGTCGAGGCCCACTGCCAGACGGTCGAGATTGTCAGGACGTGTCTGGGCTGAGCGGTTCCTCCGGACGGCGAACGATAATGCCCTTACTCGGCACTCACCACCGGCAGGTTCTCCCCGAGTGCCAGACGCGACAGAATCGTGCGTAGCTCGTCGTCCGATAAACCCGAGTCGGCCGGCGTCTGAAAAAAGAGCGCCACCTGCTGGTCTTCCAGAGAGCGCTGGGCGAGGCGGGCCTGGGCGCGTATCCGGACCAGGGGACCAATGAGCCGGGCCAGTTCAGAGGTGAAGCGGGCGGCCAGCAACAGGGCATGGCCCGCGCTCCGTGCTTCGGCAATCGCCTCGCGATAGACGGCGACCATGCCCGCGTGGAGCACAAACGCGGTTTTTGTCTCTTCCCAGAGTTCGCCCTCAACCGTCCCCCAGGTCAGCGCCATGTCGTCGATGACCGGCCACAGCTCGGGCTGGAGAGCCGGGGCGCTCTCGGCCGCAATCAGACGGACCAGGACGGCTTTCCACTCGTCTGACAGCCGGGCCGGCTCTCGGACATGCCAGCGCCGGGGCGGCAGGGGACGGGCCAGGATCGTGCCCTCGACGCTCAGGACGAGGTGGTCTTCGACCGACTGGCCGAGCAGCGTCAGGCTGGCGATATGGCGTACCTGGCCGTCCTCGCTATGTTCCGTTCGCAAGGCGTGGGCGTTGACCGACAGGACGGGATGGTAGTAGACCCGGCCCCGGTCATACACCTTCTCAATTCCGTTGCGCAGCTGGATACAGGTGTGAGCCGCAGGGAAGAAGTACTCGTGAGGAGCGGGCGTCCAATCGACCTCAGCCTCGCGCATCTCCATGCGCAGAGCCGCCTCTTGGGCTCCACGGGTGAAGCGCTCGCGGGTGCTGCCGGCTTCTCCACCGCTATGAAAGGCTTCGCGCAGCGTCCCGAACAAGCGTTCGCTGGGGTAGGGGCCACGGTAGCGGAGGATCCGCTTGCCCTGATCCTGGCTCAGCAGCGACAAGACGTTGAGCAGGCTTGACCCGGCTCCGGTCGGCAGGATGCCGGGGTCGTCGAGGGGTGGAATCGCCGCCACATCGGTGTAGTTCACCGCCCGAAAAAGGGTCAGGAAACGCTGCTGACGAAAGCCGACCTCACCGTCCAGGGTCCACACGCAGTCCGAAATGCCCCAACCGAGATGGGACGCTGTGGCGGTGCTGACACCCAAGAAACGGCCGTCAAGTCCGCGCACCTTAAAGCGCTGGAGTGCTCGCTGACTCCCCTCGCCCCGCCAGCTGAGGAGGAGCAACAGGCGTCCGTGGCGGTCAAACGTTGCCAAGCGCAGCGGCTGGTGGGGCGGTCCATCCTCGGACACGAAAAGACTCAGGCTGCCGTGCCGAGAGCGTCGGGCGACGAGCCACGCGTTATGACGCAGATCGCCTGCGGTGTCGGTGACGGCCTGGCTCAGAGCGTGTCTGAGACGCCCGATTTGCCCGGGCGCGACCTCTTCCAGGGCCAGGGTTTCGAGGGCCAGGGCCAGACTCTCGGGAGCGATGCGGTTGGTCATGAACGGAACGCCTTCCGTGGGAATGCCATGGCTCGCCTGCGGCTGACCGGCTCAACCTGCGGCGCGCAGGGTCTCAATCTGGCTGGGGGACAGGTAGACGGCCAGGATTTCCGGGGATGCTTCTCGGACGGCTGCGGGCGAGTCAAAGCCGGCCGCCACCAGGCTGCGCAGCGCTTCCCGGTCAAGGCCGGGCAGCTGGGCGCGGGCCAGGGCCAAGCCGTCCGGCCCGACGCCGAAACGCACACAATCGGCCAAGTCTTTGAGGTGATGGGCTGCGGTCCAGCCCATCACCTCGGCCACCTCGTTGGCCGCATCGGCCAGCCAACTGATTTCGTCCGTCAGGGCTTTGATCGTCCCGGCGTAACACTGATAGCGACTTTCCAGGCCGGAGAGGGCGTCGCCCTTGATCCATTCGCTCAGGAGCAGGGACAGCTTGGCCGAACGGACCTCTTTGCTGGTCGGCAGCATGCTGGCGTGCAGCAGCCGCCCGAGTTCCTCGCCGGGTGGCTGGCCGTCTTCGGGCAGCCGCTCGTTCAGCATGCTTTCATACATCCGGCTGCGGTGTTCGACCGTGGACAGCGGAACGTACAGCCGTTTGCCGTCCGCGGTCAGGCTGAACAGATGCAGCAGCTCTAGCTCGGGTACGGCCCGGTCTCGGGCCTGGCTGAAAAAGCGGGCCAGCTTGACCGCTGTTGCGGCCTGAATGCCGCGCCGGGCGGCCACTTCTCCCAGGCTTGAGGCTTCCAGACGGCCGTCCTCGCTGCGGTGGAGCAGCTGGGCTTGGACCAGACTGTCGAGAATGGTGTCGATCTCGCGGGTGGTCTCATCGGTCTGGGACAGTTTGGCGCCACGCCGCAGAAAACCCATATAGGTCAGTGCAAAGAAGGCCGCCACTTCATCACGCGTGGAGCAAAGCTTGGAAGCGATTACGTTCAGCACCCGGTCGGCAAAACCGGCTTGGCCGGGAGCCAGGGCAAACTGTTCCTGTTCGCCCTGGATGTAGCCGTTCCACAGCAGGTCGGCCTGAAACTGGTTGACCGCAATGAGGATGGAGCGACCGAACTCTTCTCGAAAGCCCAGACGCCCGGCGCGTCCGGAAATATTTTCGTACTCGGCCCACGACACCGGCATCTCGATAGGCGTGCCCGTCCGCTCGTCGGTCGCCCACTTCATCGGCTCGACAAACACGGTCGATGCCGGCAGGTTGACGCCAAAAGCCAGGGTGGTGGTACAGGCGATCACCCGCAGTTCTCCGCGTCGATAGGCGGCCTCGACCACCCGGCGTTCCTCGGACGTGAGATCCGCGTGATGAAACGCCACCCCACCGCCAAACGCCGTTGTGAGCTGAGCTTTGAGAGCGGTTTCTTCACAGCCGTCAAGCTCGGCCAGGGCTGTCTGGGCGGGCGGCAGATGGGCGCTGTTGGCCAGGGCCAAGGCGCACTGCACGGTGTCCCGCTTGGCTTTGAGGAAGATCAGGAGCTGCTCGTCTTGCTGCACCAGATGGGCGACGGTGGCCAATAAGACCTCGGTCGGATCCTCACTCTCGGTGTCAACAAAGCGCTCCTGCCCCTCTTCGCCGGTATTATAGGCTTTGTAGCGAAAGTTGCCGTTCAGCAGGACGCCGCGGTACAGTTCGACCGGCCGTTCGTCTTGCAGCAACAGATCGGCGTCCAGCCACTCGGCGATGGGTTCGGCCTCGCGCAAGACTGCGGACAACCCCAACAGCTGCGGGCGCGGCTCACAGCCCAGGAGTTTGGCCAGACTCAGCTCCAGACCCGCCCCACGTTCGGTATCGCCCAGCATTTGCAGCTCGTCGACCACGACCAGGGCAACGCCGCGCAGCAGGTGGGGGTGACGAACCAGGAGCTGAGACAGCTTTTCATACACCAGAACGGCCAGATGATAGTCGCCCTGTTCAATCGCCCGGTCAAACTCGTGACGGTCGCGGGTGGCAACCGCAACCTTGACCCCGTACGACCCATAGCGGTCACAGAAGGTCTGGTATTTCTCTTCGGCCAGGGCGCGCAGCGGGGTCAGGTACAAGACCCGTTTACCGGCAAAGGTGGCCCGCATGGCGGCCATCTCGCCGACAAAAGTTTTGCCCGAAGAGGTGGGGGACGAAATGATCAGGCTCTGGCCCTCAAACAGCCCGTAACGCTGGACCGCGACCTCTTGGACGGGCAGCAGAAACTCGCCCTGTTGGTGTTCCCAAATCTCCAGCAGACTGTCCGGCAGACCGTATTTGCGTAAGTCTCGAATCCGTCGCACCGACACGCCTCCAACCGCGGCCATGTTACCAAGCGGCCGGGACGGAGAAAAGGGCGGGAACCGGTACCACGCGGATGAAGAGAAGGTCGGGCCGGGGTTTCAGTCCGAGTCTGAGCGCGCCGCCCGCAGTGCCCGCACATAGCCGTCGCTCCCACCGCAGCTGAGGATGTCAATATACAGGTCCGACAGGTCGCGAATCGGGTAGCGCGTCCCGGAGCTGAGGTCTTTGACGATGAGGTCGTTGACATCAATGCGGAGGCGGTCGTGGGCCCGAATCTCGGCCGCCTCCCACAGAGTCAGCGGGGGCAGGCCGATAGTGAGGCAGACCCGGAAAAACGACCAGGCAAAACGCGGGGCAATAACCGCCTGTATGCCCTGGCCTTGTAGAGCCTCGGCTGCCCGGGCTGCGTTGGGACCGTCTCCGACCGGGCTGGTCGCCAGCAGGATGGTGTCCTCGGCCGGCGCGGCCTCGGCCAGTCGGCTGAGGAGATCTGCGGCCGAGGCACCGCCCGCCACCACCCAGGCTCGTCCGTTCAGAATAAGCTCGTCTGTGTCCACGCCTGACCTCGCTGCTCGGGCGTGCAGCATAGTGCCACGGCCGGCGCTTGTCGAGAACGGTCGGCTCGGCCTTGCAAACCCCGCCTGGATCGGCGAAAACGGGGAGGCCGACCCAGGGTAGGAGTTCGGCTCGCGAGGAGGGACGCGCATGAAATTCGGACTTCACTACCAGCTGCCGTGTAC
>JAGWBB010000046.1:24811-36498 GCA_021296095.1 Desulfurellaceae bacterium
TTGGATGTGATCAGCAACGGCCGGGTCGAGTTTGGGATCGGACGCGGCTCCATCCCCAGTCACTTCAGCGGTTTCGGTATCGACCAGAAAGAGAGCCGGGGGCGGATGATGGAGGCGCTCGACATGATCCGCCAGGCCTGGACCTCGGAGCGGGTGTCGTTTCACGGCCAGTTCTACAGCGTGGACGATATTGCGGTCGTTCCCAAGCCGGTTCAGCAGCCCTACCCGCCCATCCGGGCGGCGGCCAACAGCCTGGACACGTTCGAGCTGATGGGTCGTCTGGGCTATCCCATCTTTGTCGCCTCGCAGGTGAATCCGTTTGCGAAAATGCGCGAACTGATTCCGGTCTACCATCAGGCGCGGGCTGCGGCCGGTCATACCGAGGCGCGGGCCGAAGATATTTCTCTGCTCGGCCCGCTCTACGTGGGCAACAGCGACAGCCAAGTTCGCCAGGAGTTGGAGCCCAGTATCCGGCGTTTCCTGCAATCGGTCTCCTCCATCTACACGTTGCAGGGCGATAATCTGGGGCCCGAATCGAGCCGCATCAAAGAGGTCTTGGAGCGGGTGCGGCGGATGACCTACGACAAGGTCGCCGAGGTGATGGGCATCTTTGAAACGCCCCAGGCCTGCGTTGAGCGCCTGCAGGCGCTGCACGAAGAGTTTGGCATGGGTCGGATGATCTGCTGGTTCAATCCCGGCGGGAGCGTACCGCACAGCCAGGTGATGCGCAGCATGGAGCTGTTCGCGGCCAAGGTCATGCCGCATTTTCGCGAGAAAACCTGACCGAAAGCCTGAGTCCCTGTCGTCTGTATTCAGGACCCGGGGTCCACTCTTGGTCACACAAGGAGTCCGTCATGTTTGATCTGCTCATCAAAAACGCGTGGATCGTTGATGGGAACGGAACACCGGGATTTGCCGGGGACGTGGCGGTCCGGGACGGCAAGATCGCCGCGATCGAGACCGCCATCTCGGGCCAGGCTCGCCACACGCTCGACGCGGCCGGGCAGGTCGTCGCCCCGGGCTTTATTGACATCCACACCCACTACGACGCCCAGGTGTTCTGGGACCCGCTGTGTTCGTCGTCCTCGTGGCACGGCAGCACCACGGTGGTGACCGGCAACTGCGGCTTTACCCTGGCCCCGTGCCGGCCCGAGGATCGGGATTATCTGACCCGGACCCTGGCCGTGGTCGAAGACATGTCGCTGCAAGCCCTGCAAGAAGGCATTGTCTGGAGCTGGGAGGATTTTCCCGGCTATGTGGCCGCGCTTGAGCGGCAGCCCAAGGCGATCAATATCGGCTGCTATATCGGCCACTCGGCCGTACGCCGGTATGTCATGGGAGCCGACTGCCGACGTCTGGCCAGCGACAAAGAGGTCGCCCGCATGCGGGAGATTGTGCTGGAAGCCATACACGCCGGTGCGCTCGGCTTTTCCTCGTCCCGGATTCCCCTCCACGTTGACGGCGAGGGACAGTCCGTGCCCAGCTTTTATGCCGACCTGCCGGAACTGCTGACGCTGGGCCGGGCCGTGGGCGAAGCCGGCCGCGGGGTGCTGGAAATCACCGCCAAAATGGTCCTGCCCGAGGGCGAGCATGAGGCCGGCGATCTGCCCGACCTGGTCGCCCTGGCCAAAGTCTCCGGCCGGCCGGTAACCTGGGCCTCGGTCCGCTATCTGCCCACCTATCCCGGCCGCTCGCTGTTCATTCTGTCCCAGGTCGCCCAGGCCAACCAACGCGAGGGGGTGCGCCTCCATCCCCAGATCGGCTGCCGGCCGTTTGAGACCTTCATGAACTGGCACAAGCTCATTCCGGTCTTTGCCCATCTGCCGAGTTGGCGGGAGGTCATGTTTCTGGCCGCTGAGGAAAAGACGGCCGCCCTGCGCGACCCGGCCAGACGCCGGACCATGCGCGCCGAGCTGGAAGGCGCCGCCTTTTTTACCGGCTGGCAAAACGTGCTGGTCAGGGAGGCAAAGCGGCCGCAACACAAGCACCTCGAAGGCCAGACCATAACCGCGATTGCCGACCAGGCCGGTACCGACCCGCTTGAGGCTTACCTGGACCTGTGTGTGGCCGAGGAGTGCCAGACGGAGTTCACCTACTGGGCTGCGGATATGGCTGAAGAGCCCATGGGACAGATGCTCAAGGATCCAAACACGCTACTCGAAACCGACGCCGGCGCACACTTGACCTCCTTGTGCAACGCCGACTTCCCCAGCTATCTGCTAGGCCATTGGGTCCGCGACACAGGAGTCCTCAGCCTGGACGAAGCGGTCACCCGTCTGACCTCACGACCGGCCGAGGTTCTGGGCTTGGGTGACCGTGGCCGCCTGCATGTCGGTCTGGCCGCTGACGTGGTGATTTTCGACCGCCACCGCATTCGGGGTGGACACCGCCAGACCGTGTACGACCTGCCGGCCCAACAGCCGCGCCTGATCCAAAAGGCGGAAGGCATACACACGGTGATTGTGAACGGTCAGGTGATCCTGGAAGACGGCCAGCATACCGGGGCGACACCGGGGCAGGTGCTCAGAGCCGGCTGATACGCGGGGTATGGGAAGCTTTCCGACACACCACAGCCTGGAGCTGAAACTGGCCCGCCGGGCTGACGCCAGACGTATCGCGCTGATGTCACGCGATCTGGTCGAAGCCGGCCTGCCCTGGTCCTGGACCCCGCAACGGGTCGCCCACGCCATCCGTGAGCCGGAAACGGCCGTGCTGACGGCCTGGACCCAGGGCCGCCTGGCCGGCTTTGCGATCATGCAGTTCCATGCCGAGCGGGCGCACCTGAACCTGCTGGCTGTTGATCCGGCCTATCGACGCCTGGGCCTGGGCCGGCGGCTGCTCGCCTGGCTGGAAAAAACCGCCCGAACGGGCGGCCTGTTGTGTATCACCCTGGAGGTGCGGGCCACGAACGATACGGCCCAGGCCTTCTACCGACGGCTCGGCTATCGAGCCATCGCGTCCATTCCCGGCTATTATGCCGGCCGCGAAACCGCGATCCGCATGCGCCGTGATCTGTCCACCGGCGCCAGCGCGCCTCGCCAACAGCCCTGACTGGCGGGGCTTAGCGCTGCCGCACGTACTTGGTGATGCGCTTGCCCATCACGTCGGCCAGATAGATATCCCCCTCCGGGTCCACCCACAGACCATGGCCCATGGGCGAATCCCAGCGGGCAATAACCGTCCCCTGCTTGTCCATGATGGTCACGGTCGGCTTGAGGTCGCTGATGTACACCCTGTCCTGGGCGTCCATGTAGATATCGGTCGGACGGTGAATGTCGTCCCAGTGGGTCAGGTACTTCCCGCTCGGGCTGAACACCTGGATGCGGTTGTTCTCCCGGTCGCACACATACACCTCGCCGCGTTCGTCTATCCACAGGCTGTGCGGCAGGTGAAATTCCCCCGGGGCGTGCTTGCCCGGGCTACCCCACGAGTCAATCAGCCGCCCGTCGGCGGAGAAGCGGTGGACCCGGCTGTTGCGATAGCCGTCGGTCACGTACAGCTCGCCGGACGGAGCGACCACCATTTCGGTCGGCTTGTTGAAGGGACCGGCGGCGCGCACGACCCGCCCGCCGTCTTCCTCACAGCCGGTGTCAGACGGCTGGCCTCGGTGGCCCAGCACTCCCAGCGGTTTGCCGTCCAGGGTGAAGCGCAGGGCCACGTGGTCGTCGCGGTCGGTCAGGTAGACGACATCGTCCGGGCCGATAAAGAACCCGTGCGGGTCGGCGATCGCGCTGTCGCCCCACGAGTCGAGATACGTGCCCTCACGATCAAAGACCAGAACCGGCGGGTCCTTGCGCTGGAAGGCGTAGATACGGCCCTGAGAGTCTGCCGCCACCGCGCTCATCGGACCAAAGCTCATGCCTGCGGGCAGGGAGCCCCACTGCTCTATTACCTCATAGGTGTATTGACCCGTACCGACCGGTTTCATTGCAGCCCTCCTTTTTGCCGAGCCTACTCAACCAACCTGAACTTCGGCACCGAAATCTCCTCGGTCCAGTCCTCAAAGGTGACCTCGACCGTCTTGCCGATCTGCACCTGCCCGGGCGGACAGCCGACGATATTGCTCATCATCTGCGGGCCTTCGTCGAGCGTGATCAGGGCCACCACATACGGCACCTCCTCGGCAAACGCCTTGGTCACCGGCCGATGGACGGTGGTAAACGACAGCACGGTTCCCCGGCCCGAGGCTGTGACCCACTCGACGTCCTCGCTCATACAGGCGGTGCAGTAGATGCGCGGGTAGAGCTGGTGATGGCCGCAGGCCCGACATTTCTGGACCCGCAGCTCGTGGTTTTTGCAGCCGTCCCAGTACGGCTGGGTCTCGCGGGTCGGTTCTGGAATCGGTTTTTCCGGTAACGCCGCCATCAGCCTCTCTCCTTTGCCACAATCATCGAGCAGTGGGTTGACATGATGCCGCCCTGGGCATGGACAAGGGCGACCTCGGCGTCCTGGACCTGACGCGGCCCGCATTCGCCGCGCAGCTGCAACACGGCCTCGGTGACCGAGAACATCGAACCGGGGTGGCCCGGATGGCAGTGGGACATCAGACCCCCGTGGGTATTGACCGGCAGCTCGCCGCCCAGCTCGATGCGTCCGTTTTCGACAAACCGTCCGCCCTCGCCCTTGGGACAGAAGCCCAGGTCTTCGAGCTCGACAAGCACGACCGGCGTAAAGCAGTCGTACAGCTCGGCCACGTCGATATCCTGGGGACCCAGACCGGCCATGGCGTAGGTCCGTTCTCCGGCCTCCTTGGCCGCCGAGGTGGTGAGGTTGTGGGCCTGGCTGATATGTTCGTGCGAGTGGCCCTCGCCAATGCCCAGCACATAGACCGGTTGCGGACGGAAGTCCTTGGCCCGCTCGGCTGCGGTCATGATAATCGCCGCGCCGCCGTCCGAGACCACCGAGCAGTCCAACAGGTGGAGAGGGTCGGCGATCATCTTTGAGTTCAGCACGTCGTCAACCGTGATCGGGTCGCGCATCTGGGCGGCCGGGTTGAGCGAGGCGTGTTTGCGGCACGCCACCGACACGGCGGCCAGCTGTTCGCTGGTAGTACCGTAGGCGTGGATGTGGGCCTGGGCGATCAGGGCGTAAAAGCCGGGAATGGGCGGACCGTAGGGTCGCTCAAACTGGGCGTGGCCGGCCGTTGACATGGCTTCGATCGCCTTGTCACGCGACAGGCCGGACAGCATATTGTCGGCCATGGTGATCAGGACGGTGTTGCACACGCCGGTGGCAATGGCCGTGGCCGCGTGCTGCATGATCGCCAGGGTCGTGCCCCCGCCGGTCGCCACGTTGAGGCAGTAGCGGGGAAAAATCTGCATATACTCGGCAATCATCTCGGCGTGGTACATATACGGCTCAACCCACGAGTTGCAGGTGATCAGCCCGTCAACATCGTCCTTGGTGATACCCGCATCTTCGAGCGCCAGCTTGGCCGCTTTGACATACATCTGGGTAGCGCTCAGGTCGGGAACGACGCCGACCTCGGTGTCGGCCGCACCCACGATGGCTACCTTGCCTCGGAGCGATTCCATACAATAGCCTCCAGTCTTGTGCTGCCTCCTGTCTAGGCAACTTTGGGGGACGGGTCAAGCTGCGGCCGCCCGAACGCCGGGGGCGGGTTCGGGCGTGGGGACTCAGGACAGAGGCAGGGGCTCGACAATATCAACACCGTCCGGGATGTCGAGTTGAAACAGACTGTCCGGAAGCGGGATATTGCGGGTGATATTGCGAAACCGCAAACGGGTGATATTGCCCAGCGGGTCGCTGACCGTCGCCCGGACAATATCGAAGGTCGTGGTGTCAACCGCCAGCGTCAGCCGCCCGACCGCCTCGGCATCGTGCTTGGAGTCGAGGCTCAGCACATAGGTCTGGTCGGCCGTCTCCCGCAGGCTAATTGCAAAGTCTTCCTCCAGGCGTCCCACCCCGGTCAGAAAAGAGATCGGGGTATGCGAGCGAAAAGCCTGGTGAAACGGCGTCTTGACGACTTGTTTCTCGGCCGCCTGGTACAACCACAAAAACGTCCCGTCCGAGACCAGCAGCTGCACCGGCTGGCGGAAGTCCCAGCGCATCTTGCCCGGTTTCTTGAAGAAGACCCGGCCCTCAGAGGTCAGCGTGTAGCCCAGGGTCGCGGACTCGACCTCCTGGACAAAATCGGCCTGAAAGCCCTGGGTTTCCTGATACCGGGCCTGGAGCCGGGCAACGATCTCGGTCAGCGTGAGCGGCGCTGATCGAGCAGGTTCAGCGGCCAGCAAGAGCGGACACAGCCCAAGTGTCAGGCTGAGCAGGAGCCAATACCATTTCATTAGGGGTGCGTTCGGTGCGTTTGTCTTCACTCTTCAACCGTCGCAGCCTCGACCAGCACCTCGCGCGGTTTGCCGGCTTCCGCGGCCGGGGCGATCAGCCCCTCGCGCTCCATGCGTTCAATCATGCGGGCGGCGCGGTTATAGCCGACCCGCAGGCGACGCTGGACCCAGGAGATGGACGCCTGACGGCTTTCGATGACCAGCTCCCGGGCCTGCTCGTACATTTCGTCCTGGGTGTCGTCATCGGCAGCCTCAAGGCTCTTGGTGCTGCGGGCCTTTTCCAAGGCGCTGACCAGCTCGGAGTCAAACACCGGCTTGGCCTGTTTCTTAATCGCCCCGACCGCCTTGCTGATCTCCGGTTCGGAGACAAACGCGCCATGAATGCGCTGCGACTTGGCGCTACCCGGCGGCAGGAACAGCATGTCGCCGGCGCCCAGCAGGCGCTCAGCCCCGGCCGCGTCCAGGATCGTCCGCGAGTCGATCCGCGAAGATACCTGAAAGGACACACGGGCCGGGAAATTCGCCTTGATCAGGCCGGTAATCACATCAACCGAGGGACGCTGGGTGGCCAGGATGAGGTGAATACCCGAGGCCCGGCCCATCTGGGCCAAACGGGTAATCGGCTCTTCTATCTCGCGGCCAACGGTCAGCATGAGGTCGGCCAACTCATCGACAATCACGACCAGGTAGGGCAGACGCTGGTGAACCATGGCGTCGTCGTGTGAATCGGCGGCTGGCGCCGGGGCGGCCAGGTCGGCCCGGCCCGGCCCGGCCGCGTCTTCGCCCAGCTCATCCTCAACCACCTCTGTCAGCTTGATGACGCCGTTCGGACTGGGCGCGCCGTGCTCCAGACTGCGGTTATAGGCGCTGATATTCCGCGCCCCCTTGTCCCGCAGCAGTTTGTAGCGATACTCCATCCGCCGCACGACTTCCTGCAGCGCCGCGCCGGCTTCCTTGGGGTTGGTAATCACATGCGACAGCTGGTGGGGCAGGTTTTCGTACAGCGACAGCTCCAGCATTTTGGGGTCGATCATGATGAAGCGCACATCGCGTGGGCTGGCCCGATACAGCAGGCTCATGATCATGGCGTTGAGCGAGACCGACTTGCCGGTCCCGGTGGCGCCGGCCACCAACAGATGCGGCATACGGGCCAGGTCGGCGACGATGGGATTGCCGATCGAATCTTTGCCCAGGGCCAGGCCGAGCGGCGATTCGGTCTGCTGGAAGCCCGGGCTGTCCAGAATCTCTCGCAAATAGACCTTTTCGCGGTTTGGGTTCGAGACCTCAATGCCGACAACCGCCTTGCCCGGGATGGGAGCCAGGATGCGGACGGACACCGCCCGCAGGGCCATCTGCAAATCGTCGGCCAGCGACACCACCCGGTTGACCTTGACCCCGGGGGCGGGTTCGAACTCATACGTCGTGATGACCGGGCCGGGCCGCACCGCCACGACTTTTCCCTTGACGCCAAAGTCGTTGAGCTTGCTCTCGAGAACCTGAGAGCTGGCGTGGAGGGCTGCCTCGTCGACCTTGAGTCGGGATTCGAGCGGCGGGTCGAGCAGATCGAGGCCGGGCAGGCGATAGGGTTTTTCGTCATCAAGCACCGTGGCCGGGCTTGGCCGGGCGGCCGAGCGCGAGCGGCCGGCTTTGGACGCCGCCGGAGGTGGCGGCCGGTTGATAATGATCGGCGGCGGGGCTTGTTCTTGTACAGGCGGGGCCTGGTCTTTGGCAGGCTTGCGGGCCTGTCTGGACGCCGCCTTTTTGGCGGGCGGGGGCGTGTGTGCTTGTGTTTCGGAAGCGACAAAGCGGGGTTCGAGGTCCGCGTATGTCTCGGCTTCCGCGACGTGGCCCTGCCGTCGACTGGGAATGACGGCCGGCAGCCGATGCAGCCCGGACCACAGCGTGGTCGCCAGCGGCCGCAACCCGGCAGCCAGCGGCCGCAGCCCGACCCCACACCAGTCGCCCACAAACCGGCCGCCTATCAGCAGCCGGCAGCCCAGGGCGTGTAAAGACAGACGCGAAATCCCCATCAGCGAGACAACAAGAACGGGGATCAGCACCAGATAGGCGCCGAGCTGGTTCAAGCCGGTACGGAGAGACACGGCCAGCCAGCCTCCGATCCAGCCGCCGGCATAGACCGCCGATCGGTCCGCGTACCACAGGGATAACAGGGCCGTGCTGGCCAGCCCGAAGACGCCCAGCGACACGGCTTGGGAGGTCGCGGCTGTACACCGCCACAGCCGGAACTGCAGGCCTGCGGTGTACACGGCCAGGGCAGGGAGGGCATAGCCCATTTTGCCCAGCGCCGAGCACAGCAGGTCGGCCAGCAGATAGCCGATGATGCCGACGAGATTGGTCTGGGGACGATCCGGCTGGTAGGACAACAAAGCGAGGCCGAAAAAGATCGCCACCGCAATCAGGGCGACTCCGCCGATCTCATAGCCCAGGGAACGTTGGCCGGACTGTGTGTGTCGTGCCACCGCACTCACCTCCTCTTCACATCTCGGTCACATTCACATCTCGGTCACATTCACATCTCGGTCACATTCACATCTCGGTCACATTCACATCTCGTTCACATCTCGGTCACATTCACATCTCGGTCACATTCACATCTCGGTCACATTCACATCTCGGTCACAAACGGTAAGACAACCGGCCGGCGCCCCAGGGTGCGGCGAAAATAGCGCCGCAGCGACAGCCGGACCTGCTCTTTGACCGTGCCGATATCGGTCCGAGACTCCAGCGGCAGCTCGCTGAGCGTGTTGCGCACGACATCCTTGGCCTCGCGCAAGCCCTCGCCGTTGGTGACGGTTAAAAACCCGCGCGACAGCAGCTCCGGTCCGCTGACAAGCTCCCCGGTGTGCTGAGCAATGCTGAGGACGGCGACCACGATGCCGTCGCTGGCCATATGGCGACGATCACGTATCAGCTCTTCCTCAATGCCGGCCAGACCGTCGACAAACACCCGTCCGGCCTGCACCGGATCGGTCTGAAACGCGCCCTCACGATCGATTTCCAAGACCTGGCCGTTTTCCAACAAAAAGACTTGGTCCGGCTCAACCCCGACCTGGCGGGCCAGGGCCGCGTGGCGGACCAGATGGCGGTATTCGCCGTGGATGGGGACGAAATAGCGCGGTCGGACCAGGTTGAGCATCAGCCGCAGCTCGTCCTGACAGGCATGACCCGAGACGTGGACGCACGAGATCGCCTCGTAAAACAGATCGGCTCCGCGCCGCGACAGATGGTTGAGCAGCCGGGCAATTGTGCGTTCGTTGCCGGGAATGACCCGCGACGACAGGACCACCGTGTCGCCGGCAGCCAGCCGGACCTGGGGATGGGCGTCGGCGGCGATCCGCGACAGGGCCGACATGGGTTCGCCCTGGGAGCCGGTAGTCAGCAGGGTCACGGTTTGCGGATCGCGCCCGGCCAGCTGTCCGATGTCGATCAGGATATCCGACCCCAGGGACAAATGTCCGGTGTCTTGGGCGATGCCGATATTGCCGACCAGCCGCTTGCCAACCACGCCGACGGCCCGGCCCTGTTTGACCGACAGGTCGATGACCTGGCGAATCCGGTGGATGTGAGAGGCAAAGGTGGCGACCAGGACCTTGCCCTGGGACTGGGCGATAATATCTTCGAGCGGCCGGGTCAGGCTGCGCTCCGAGGGATTTGAGCCCGGACGCTCGACGTTGGTTGAGTCGGCCAGCAGGAGCAGGACACCGCGTTCCCCCCATTCGGCCAGACGCGCTAGGTCGGTTTGCCGGTCGTCAATCGGCGTATGATCAATCTTGAAATCGCCGGTGTGGATGATCGTACCCAGGGGAGTCGTAATGGCCAGGGCCGAGGCGTCCACAATGCTGTGGGTGACCGGGATGCCCTCAATGTGAAACGGCCCGACCTGCCACTCCTGGCGGGCACGAAACTCGTGGATAGTCGTCTGCTCAAGCAGGCCCCGTTCGGCCAGCTTGTCGCGAATCAGCCCCAGGGTGAACGGCGTGCCATAGATCGGCACATCGAACTCCTGGAGCAAATACGGCAGGGCGCCGATATGGTCCTCGTGGCCGTGGGTGAAGATGACCGCCTGGAGGTGGTAGTGCTGGTGCAGATAGCTGAAATCCGGGATCACCACGTCAATGCCGAGCATCTCCTGCTCGGGAAACATCAGGCCGCAGTCCACGGCAATCGCGCTCGGACGACCGCCCTCGGCCGGGCGGTATTCGATCAGCATGAAGTTGAGGCCGATCTCGCCCAGGCCGCCGAGGGGAATGATACGTAGCTGGCCCTCACTCATAGGCGTGTCCGATCACGAGCCGCATGGGCTCCGGGTATTCGGCAGAGGCCGGCGGCGTAGGCCGAGCCACAGGGGGCGTGTGGTGTTGGGCGATTGCTTTTTCGACCTGGACGAGGAGTTGTTGTCGGGCGGTTTTTTTGGCCATAGACGGATCTCTGATAATCGGCGGGCTGAAGACGACACTCATCCGCCCGGACCGAATCTTCCAGCTGCCCGAGGGGAGAATATCGGCCCCGCCGTTAATTGTCACCGGCACAACCGGGCTGTCGGTCTCGACGGCAACGGCAAAGGCGCCAGGTTTGAACGGCAGCAGGCTGCCGTCCTGGCTGCGGGTCCCCTCCGGAAAAAACAGGACGGAAATCCCGGCTTGGAGCAGCGCCTTGACCTTACGGATGGTGGCCACCGCCTGGCTGCGGCTCTGGCGGTCGACCAGAATCTGATGGGTGCTCGTCATGCACAGCCCGAACAGCGGCACCTTGCGCAATTCGTGTTTGGCGACCCAGCGTAGCTGGAAGGCGTCGAGGCTGACCATGACCGCCACAATATCGAACATGCTCTGATGGTTGGCGATGAATACATAGGCTTGTCCGGGGTCGAGCTGTTCCCGGCCACGAACATCAACCTTGACCCCACAGATGAACAGGTTGCCCCTGGCCCAGAACCGGATACAGCGGGCCGCGCGCTGAGCGTAGGCGTCGAGAGGCGCGAGCAACAGCACCGGCACGCTCCACAAGACGGTGTTCAGGGCGATACAGACAAGACGCACGATAGCTAGCAGAATCACACCTCTTTCCGTTGAGGGCTGGATACGGACTATTATAGTTTCTCTTGTGACTTGCCGTCAATGTAGTTGATTTTTCTGCACTTCTTTCTATACAATGGGTCGCTCTGGTGGAGGGGATGGTGTGGTAGTTGCCTGTCCTGCGTGTCAAACACGCTACCGTGTTGACGCCGCTCTGGTGATGGCCGGAGAGACCTCGTTCGAGTGTTGCCAAGAGGAATGCGGACACGTCTTCGTCTATACGCCGCCGGTGTTGTGGAAGGGCAACGGTCAGGAATCCGAGACCGAGCCCCCGTCTCCCCCCGAG
>JAGWBB010000047.1:0-353 GCA_021296095.1 Desulfurellaceae bacterium
CTCTTCTACCAAATCCCCCACCGCGCCAACCTGTTCCACGATACATGTCTGCGCACGGAGGATTTTGTACTGGTCGGCGTACCATTTTTGGACCAGGTCTGTTTCGTCATACGGGGCCTGGGGATGGTGGCGCGGGGGATATTTTCTCCTCCAGGCGTTGGGAAAGTTCTGCTTGCAGCGGTCATATTCCCCCACCGTTTCTATCGCTTTGGTTGCGATACGATGGACTCTTTTGATCCCTTCAACGGGAACCCCCGCATATTCCAGCAGATCCAACGCCGCCTCACTCTGGAGGAGATCCGTGATCACCTCGCAGTGTTGTTGGCTCCCAGCCATACTGGTTGAAGTAGCCG
>JAGWBB010000047.1:597-24122 GCA_021296095.1 Desulfurellaceae bacterium
TCGGCGGCTGGTCTTGCGCGACCTTGCGAAAAACCTGAATAAAATCAATGGGTTGTCAGAAGTTCCTAACACCCTCTAGTGATATCCGTCACTAAAGCAGGGTATTGGGAGTGCTCGCGTATCGCACGCACGACTGTCGGGTCCATGTCAGGGATGGCGATACCGGCTGCCAGCCCGCCGAGTGCCACCGCAGTACTATCCAGGCTGATTTCGACCTCCCCCTGTCGTTCGCCCAGCAAGCCGCCATCCATCTCGGCGAGGGCCAGGAGCACGGTGCCGCCCGCGTCTTCCGCTAGGAGCAGAGACGGCTCGGGCCGCGCTCGGACCTCGGCGGTGCAAGGGGCGGAATCCTGAGACCCGCTGGGGGAGTGATGACCGGGTGTACCCGCGCCAACCGAGATGTGGCCAACGCAGCGCTGATGACATAGTTCTGATGCGCTTCTTGCCAGTGTATCCGGGTGTCAGTGCCGACCTCGGGAAAGTCCGGCGCGGTCTCTCGCCGGCTGAGGTCTTGGCGAAACTCGGTCCCTAGCGTGGTCACGGTGACGGTCACGCGGGCGAACACGGTGCCATCACCGTAGGCGGTCACGGTATGCGGCCCGTCGCCGAGCAGATTCCAGTTGAACAGCAGGCCGAAGCCGTTATCCGTGTCGCCACACACCCTGAGGGTATCACCCCGGCTGGTGCCCGAGGCTGCTTCGATGCGCGGTCCTCCATCAAAGCTGATCTCGATGGTCTCGGAGGCGCAATCCCAGCCCGAAATGATCCCGATGCCGCTCTGGAAGGAGCCCGGTTGCGGGTTCTCTAATTGCGCCTCATTGGGAATCCCGCTGAAACCGCCCCCCTGAGCCGCACCGACGCTGATCTCTAAGTTCTGCTGAGCCTCCGACCAGCGCAGGAGGCGGGTAGCTCCAGGATCGGGGAAGTCGGAGAGGGGGAGGATGGCTCCCGCGCCTCGCAGAAACTCCTCGCCCAAGGTGGTCACGATGACCGTCACACTGGCGAACTCTATGCCGTCGGCCAGCGCCTGGACGGTATGCACGCCGTCGCCTAAGAGGTTCCAGTTGAAAGGCAAGCCAAAGCCGTTATCCGCGTCGCCACAGGTCGCTTGGGTGTCGCTCCGGCTGGTGCCGTAGGCGGCCTCAACGGGCGGCCCACCATTGAACGTAATCTCAATCTGCTGCGCGTTGCACGCCCAGCCGGAGATGAGGCCGATGCCGCTCTGAAAGGAGTCCGGCTGCGGATTCTCCAGCGTGGCTTGCGCCCAGACATGCGGGGCGGCGCAGAGCGTCAGCAGAAACAGCACGGTAGCCGCGACCAACCGGAACCGGGATGCGGAGTAGTCTGAGCGCATGGCAAGCCTCCGACAGAGAGTATGCAAGCTGTCTGTCATATTTCTGAGGGGGCGTCCACCGAACAGGCTGGCTACACGTGTCATTCCTCACCTGCCAGCCGGCGGCTACGGTCGGTCCGGCATTTCTGCTAGACTGCCGGCCCAGTACCGCCGGACAAGGACGCTACATTGTGAATATCCAGATTTTTGGCCTCAAAAAATGTGCCGACACGCGCAAAGCCCAGCGCTTTTTCAAGGAACGCCGGGTTCGTTTTCAGTTTGTCGATCTGGCCGATAAGGGTCTGTCAAAGGGCGAGCTGCGCTCGGTTGCGGCCAGCGCGTTCCAGCCCGCGTTTTGTCGAGCGTGGTCTGGCCCACGCCGCGCTTGACCCCGGACGGATTGAGGCCGTGCTGCTCGAAGAGCCCCTGCTGGTCAACACCCCGGTTGTGCGCAACGGCAAACAGGCGACGGTCGGCTATTGTCCGCAGGTGTGGAAAGGCTGGGAGTGAGAAGACGCAGGATTCCCGGTGAGGGCCGGCTTTCAAGCCAACCCTCAGCCCGGTCTCAGGCCAGGGGTTGCGGGGCGTGCGGAATCTCCTGCCACTGCCTGGGGTCGTGGCCGTAGATGATCGTGGCGCCGCTCTTGTCCCGCAGGTCTCGCAGCGTGGCCAGTGACTTGTACATTTCGGTTTCGTCAAAGGCAATCGACGGCAGCAGATTCTCGTCCATGTTCTTTTGGGTGTAGCAGGCGTCGGCAGTCAGCACGATGTCGCTGCCCTTGCTGACCCGCACGCGGAGCGACTGGTGGCCCGGCGTATGACCGTGGGTGGGAAAGAGCACCAGACTGCCGTCGCCAAAGATATCCAGTTCACCCTCAATCTCGCGATAGTCCAGCTCGTGGTCGTAGTCCTTGGGGTCGAACAGGACTTTTTTGAGCAGTGCCGGGTCTCGGGTGGCGCCCAGCTCTTCTTTTTGGACCAGGATTGTCGAATCGGGGAAAAATTCATTGCCGCCGGCGTGATCAAAGTGGAAATGGGAGTTGATGACGTAGCGGATGTCTTGGGGCGTCAGCTTGAACTTGGCCAGCTGGGCGACGATTTCCTGGCCCGGCTGGGTGCGGGGCACAAAGACTTTGGCAATCGAGCCCAGCCGACCGAGCGGATCATGAATCGCCTGGCAGTGGATGCCGGTGTCGAACACCACGTTGCCCTGGGGATGGGTGATGAGGTAGGACGGGACGGGGATGGTGAACTGTTCGCCCTTGTCCAGGTTCGGAAAAAACAGCTTGCTGTCAAACTCTAAAAATCCGCACGGCATGGAAAAGATCTGGAGCATGCTTCCCTCCTGTGTGGGTACTGACGGCCAGTCATGCCAGGAATGGCGGCCGAGGTCCAGCGCCGGGCCGTTTCCCTTGATCGTGTGTGGAAAAGCCAGTAGGTTGCCCGTCAGTTCTGCCGCAGACCCGGGGGGAAGAGATATGTCGCAAGCCTGTTGGTGGCGTGGGATCGCCGGACTCATCGTTGTGCTGGGGCTGCTCAGTCCGCTCCGCGCGGAAGAAACGCCGGACCGGGAAAACGGCGCGCCGCTCAAGCCGGTCAGCCACGAGCGTTTGCTGAGCGGTACGACCGAGCCGGCCGACTGGCTGATGTATGGCGGCAGCTACGATAACGCGCGCTTCAGTCCGCTCAGCGATATCAACCGGGACAATGTCAGCTCGCTCAGCCCGGCCTGGGTGTTTCAAACCGGGGTCCCGTACCAGTTCCAGGCCTCGCCCATTGTTGCCGATGGCGTCTTGTACGTGACCGCAGCCTATAACCACCTGTACGCCCTGGACGCCGCGACCGGTGATCCGGTGTGGAAGTACGATCATCCCCTGCCCAGGGATCTGCGCATCTGCTGCGGTCCCGGTAACCGCGGGGTGGCGATTGCCGGTGACACGGTGTTCATGGGCACCCTCGACGCCCGTCTGGTCGCGCTGGATCGTCGGACCGGTGAAGTCATCTGGAATGTCGCGGTTGATGCCCACACCGCCGGCTTCAGCGTCACCGCCGCGCCGCTGGTGGTCAGAGATTCAGTCATAGTCGGCGTTGCCGGCGGGGAGTACGGCATACGCGGCTATGTTGACGCCTATGACGTGAAAACCGGGCAGCGCCAGTGGCGGACCTACACCATCCCGGCCGAGGGCGAACCTGGAGCCGAGACCTGGGCCGGCGACTCGTGGAAGCACGGCGGCGGGCCGACCTGGGTGACCGGCGCCTACGATGCCGAGCAGGACCTGGTGTACTGGGGTGTCGGCAATCCGGCGCCCGACTGGAACGGTGACGGGCGAGAGGGTGACAACCTGTACACCAGCTCGGTCCTGGCGCTGGACCCGGAAACCGGCCAGATCAAATGGCACTTCCAGTTCACCCCCCACGACATCTGGGATTACGACGGCAACACCGGCCTGCTGCTGGTCGATGTGCAGCGCAGCGGCCAGACGGTCAAAGCCCTGGCCCAGCCCAACCGCAACGGCTACCTGTACGTCCTGGACCGCGCCAGCGGCGAGTACCTGCACGGCGCCCAGTATGTCGAGCGCCTGAACTGGGCCAAAGGGCTGGATGAAACGGGCCGGCCGATCGTCAACCCTGAATTCGTGCCCACCCAAGACGGCGGCACGCTCATCTGTCCGGGCGCGCCGGGCGGCCAGAACGGTTCGTACACCGCCGCCTACAGCCCGTCGGCCAAGCTCTTGTTCGTGCCGGTCATCGAGAGCTGCATGGAGATGCTGAAGGCCAAGGCGACGTTTATTCGCGGCATTCCGTACTGGGGCGGCGGGCCGGGCAAGACCCAGGGCGACGACGGTTCGTCCTACGGCCATCTGGCGGCGATTGATCCCACCAGCGGGAAAACCAAGTGGCGCTATGTTGACGCCTATCCCCTGGTGGGCGGCACCCTGGCCACCGCCGGCGGTCTGGTCTTCACCGGCAACCAGCACGGCTACGCCCTGGCCTTTGATGATCGCAGCGGCGAGGTGCTGTGGAAATTCCAAACCGGCTCGACCGTGCGTGGTCAGCCGATTACCTACAAGGTCGGCGGCCGCCAGTATGTCGCCGTGCCCAGCGGCGCCGGCGGCCTGGTCGTCACCTTTGTGGGCGAGAATGCCGCCATCAACAAGGGCAGCGCCCTGGTCGTGTTCGCCCTGCCCGAATGAGGAGGAACAATGCAAGCCGTGTCCCGAATCCTGTTCGCCGTGTGTGTGGTGCTGCTGGCTATGCAGGCCGCTGACGAAGCCCGGAGCGAGGCCGATTCCGCGCTGAAGCCGGTCACCCCGCAGCGGCTGCTGAACGGTACGGCCGAGTCGCGCGACTGGCTGATGTATGGCGGCAACTACGACAACACCCGTTTCAGTCCGCTGACCGATATCGACCGCAGCAACGTCACAAAACTCAGCCCGGCCTGGGTCTTCCAGACCGGGATTCCCTACCAGTTTCAAGCCGCCCCGATTGTGGCCGACGGGATGCTGTATGTCTCGGCCGCCTACAACCACGTGTACGCGCTTGACGCCAAGACGGGCGAGCTGGTGTGGAAATACGATCACGACATGCCGAGCGATGCCCGCATCTGCTGCGGGCCGGGCAACCGTGGCGTGGCCATTGCCGACAATACCCTGTACATGGGCACCTTGGACTCCCGCCTGGTCGCCCTGGACCGCAGGACGGGCGAGGTGGTGTGGAATGTCGAGATCGAAAAATATCACCGGGGCTTTAGCGGGACGGGCGCGCCGCTGGTGGTCAAGGATCTGGTGGTTGTCGGCATCGCCGGCGGTGACTATGGCGTGCGGGGGTTTCTGGACGCCTATGACGCCAAGACCGGCGAGCGGCGCTGGCGACGCTATACGATTCCGGGTGAGGGAGAGCCGGGCAATGAGACCTGGGCCGGCGACTCGTGGAAGAGCGGCGGCGGGGCGACCTGGGTCACCGGCTCCTACGATCCGGACCAGGATCTCCTGTACTGGGCGGCCGGCAACCCCGGCCCCGACTGGAACGGCGACGTGCGCGAGGGCGACAACCTGTATTCCAGCTCGGTGCTGGCCCTGAGTCCTGAAACCGGCCAGATCCAATGGCACTTTCAGTTCACCCCCCACGATATCTGGGACTACGACGGGAATACCGGCCTGCTGCTGGTCGATGTGCAGCGCAGCGGCAAGACGGTCAAGGCAATCGTGCAGCCCAACCGCAACGGCTATTTGTACGTGCTCGACCGGGCGACCGGGGACTATCTGCACGCCACCAAGTATGTCGAGCAGCTGAACTGGGCCAAGGAGTTGGACGAGGCCGGCCGGCCGATTGTCGATCCCCGCTATGTCCCGACCCCGGAGCCGCAGGAGATGATCTGTCCGGGTGCGGCCGGCGGTCAGAACGGTTCGGTGACCGCCGCCTACAGCCCGCTGACGGGCCTGCTGTATGTGCCGGTTATTGAGAGCTGTATGGAGATGCGCAAAGCGGCCGCGATCTTTGTCCAGGGCATTCCCTACTGGGGCGGCGGCCCGGGCACCACCCAGGGCGACGAAGGCTCGTCATACGGCCACCTGTCGGCGATCAATCCCTCGACCGGCGCGATCACGTGGCAGTACAAGGACGACTATCCCCTGGTCGGCGGCACCCTGGCCACGGCCGGCGGGCTGGTGTTCACCGGTAATCAGGCCGGCTATGCCCTGGCCTTTGACGCCGACACGGGCGCGCTGTTGTGGCGCTTTCAGACCGGCTCGGGGGTGCGCGGACAGCCGGTGACCTACAAGCTTGACGGCCGGCAGTACGTGGCCGTGCCGAGCGGCGGCGGCGGCTTGGCCACGACCCTGCTGGGCAAGCCGGACAAGGTCAATCAGGGCAGCGCGCTGGTGGTCTTTGCCCTGCCGGAGTCCTAGAACGTGCTGGAAACTGAAAAAGACAAATCGCAGGAAAAAGCGCACAATACCCGCACCTTCATCCGCCTCACCACGACCTGACCGTTCCTGCTGCGATGGACCGGCTAGGGCGTTCCATCGCCATCCCGGGGTATCGGCGTGCTGGGTTCGGTCCCTGCGATCACGACTTTGTCCCAATTCGGCGTCCCGTCCTGCAGTAGCTCCGGCATCCCGTCCCGTAGCAGTTTGACGACTGACCGGCGCGCTATCTCAAATCCCTTGCTGAACGCATCATCCTCTGCTGTGGCTGACGACCGCTGACCTCCGTGAATGATCGCTGCCCGCACTTTGGAGAACTCCTCAACATCCTGGAGCACCCGTAAACGGTCTTCCGTGCCGGTTTCGAGGAAACAGGCGGCCCGCGTCTTCAGCTTGAACGTTATGTCGCCCTCTCCGGGTTTGTACAGGCGCTCCAGGGCAATCGCCACGTCCAGAATCCTGTCGTCGGTCCCGAACCGGCCGCTTCGCGCCAGCGCCCCCGCAAGCCGGGCGATGATCGGCGCACAATACCGATACTGGGCGCTGTTCCGGTCCTTGAAGGCTTGTCTGGCTTCGGCGAGCGCGTCTTCGCGCAACTCGATTGATCCAGCAGACGGGTCGAATGGCCGGGCAGCACGGCCCCAATCGTAACTGCCGTGATAATACGGCAGTCCCAGGAGATGCGAGGCCCGGCGATGGGTGCAGTACGGGATCCTCACCAGGGACATGACCGGGGCGGCGTGGAAGAGCGCCAGCAGTTCGACAAACGCCTCCGCGTCTGTGAGAAACGAGCCGCCCCAATCCAGGTCTGGGTCGGCAGCATCACCCTGTTTGCGGAACTCAGGCTGCCAGCGAAAAGACTGCACCAGCGCCCCGACAGCCCGCTGAAGGTTGTGGTGGATGACCGCCGGCGCGACAGTCTGCAACATGTCCTCGTTCGCGAACGCGTTCAGCTGCTTGAAAGGCAGGAGCGCCATGTCGTCCGTAAGCGACACTGCCTTGCTCACGCGCAGACCGTAGAAGAGCGTGACGTGGTAGCCCACCAAGAGATCGCGGGCACCGGGCATCCGCCCCAGGTCCCCTCCGGGCTCCAGCAACTCGTGCAATTCGGAAGCCGCTACGCTGAAGCCGTCCTGACGTACCTCCATCCCACGCGTCATCAGCCCGCTCATGATGCTCAACAGGCTCTCAGAGCTGCCGTGGTTCACGATCCAGATCGAGAATTCCCCTCGGCCGTCGGCAGAATCCACAAGGCCCGCCCAGGCGGGGTGCGCCGCGAGTATGCGCTGGACCTCAGCCAATGCGGCGCGGAGGGGAGCGTAACGGTCCGCGAAGGACCGTCCCGCTCTGGAAGCCTGCCCATAGAAGGCCCGGAGGTCGGCGGAAGGATCGTCGAACGCACTTCGCCGGAACAGCGTGCTTTCGCTACGGATACGTTGCTGGCGCTGCTGGTCGAGTTCGTCCGGGTAACGCTTCTGCGTCTCGGCCAGCGCGGCGAGAGCCCCCGCCAGTCGCTCGATCCAATCCTCGGCTGCGAATTCACCGGTTGTCATACATGTTTCCTGCCGCGGTCTCACCGCGCATGGGAACGGTATGCTGCACTTCGGCGGCCGGATGCTCGTCGCTGAGTTGAATGTCTTGCGTTTGCATCGCCTTGAGCCGTGGCCAATCCGTTGTAGACGTTCTTGTGGCCACGTTCACTCTCTATTGTCCCGCCGCTGGTCGTGGCTCATAGCGCTCGACCTCGATTTCATCCTCACGCGCTTGCGCCTGGGCAACGTCGTAGGCGGCCTGCAAGCGTATCCATGTCTCCGTCGTGGAGCCGAACGCTTTCGCCAGCCGGATCGCCATGTCGGTGGACATGCGGGCGCGGCAATTCACCAAGTTCGAGAGGGCCTGGCGGCTAACGCCGAGCACCTTCGCGCCTTCGGTGACGTTCAGGCCAAGCGGTTCCAGACAGGACACCCGGACAATTTTGCCAGGGTGCGGCGGATTTTTCATCGGCACGACGGCCCTCCTTCGTAGAGTCGCTTGAGCCCCCGATGTTGAAAGCTCCGTATCACTGTGTCTATCAACACTTATCAATTCTTTCTGCGAGAGCGTCCAGCCGATCGGGGAAGTGAAATGGCGCTACAGCAACCAGTTCTTTATCGTCTATATAAACAACCTCACCGATAACATGATCAGAACCCTCCACGAAGGCCTCACCGGATTCGAGCCTTATGTCGGCTTTGCCGATATGACTTTCGCGCCGCGCTTCAAGCTCTATCTCTCTACGGTACTGGCAAATGACTGCATCAAACACAAGAATATCATCCTGATGGGGCACGAAGACGACCGGGATAACAAAGAAGATGTGAATATGCACAGCTACCTCTGGGAGGATTCCGGTTACACGTGCCGGAGCCTCCAGGAAACGTATTTCGGGGTTTTGCTCTCGTACAAGATCGAACGGCCGGTCTTCCAGGGCTTTGAATCCGACACGGAATTCTCGATCAATGCCGTGAGCCCTAATCCCCTGCCGATCGCAGATTTCGAGGTTCGGATTGACGAGAGCAAACTTGGCTACCTGGCTACCGAGAAGACTGGAACACTCAAACGGATAGGCTTGCTTGGCGGTGATCTCTCCCAGCTCCAGGACATGATCTCCGAAGCGTCTTGCGCTGCAACGGGGTAGGGGACGCAGGCCCACAGGAGGGCGACACCAAGGGAAAGCCAGCGCAGAGATGTCATGGGGATACTTTCTCCTTCCTACTTGCCATCGCCCGCGGTCCACTCGGCCTTAGCCTTCCTCCACTGGAGCCTGCTGGTCAGTCATTTTTCTCACTTCTATACCGTTAAGCTCAGACATTAGATTAGCGGTTTCCTTTAGAGCGGTAATAAGTAGCGTTGCTGCTGCCCGGAATTGTTGGTCTAGGGCAGTGACTCGCTCTGCGTCTAGCTTATCAAGCCTTCCCTCAACTAGGTCTTGGACGTCTGGATGCCCAAGGTCTTGTAACAGTATATGAATTTCAGTGGCATACTCGTTAATTGCTCTGGTCATAGGAACGTTGATAGGCCACAACTTGATGCGGTAGCCCCTTTCCTGGAGCACTTTCCATGCGTCCTCAGGAGACATTGTGAGGTGAGGGCGAGCCTCCTTGGAATTCTTCATGAATCCCCACAACTCCTTTAGAGCGGTGGTCTGAGCCTCCAGCAGCATATTCAGATCAGCGAGCGCTACCGTTCGCCTGCCTCTGATCTCTTGTTCCTTTTCGTGAGAAAACTGCTCTCGCCTTACTTCAAGATCGTGGGCGAACTGCTTCTGCTGTCTACCCGCTGCGAATACCTGTGCGATTAGCGTGGTCACGACACCAATAACACCACCAGCGATGACACCGGCCAGTTGTGATTCCCAGAAATTCATTTCTGTCTCAGCCTTTCCTCCCCCGCCGCCAGCGGCCTGGTCTAGGCGACCTGGCCGCTCACTTTATTTTGTGACGGCGGCGCAATTCGGTATACTCGACCTATGAGCGACGTACAAGCAGATCCCCACGGAAATGGGGAACACGCCTTTCCCTCGGTCCCGCTAGCCTACGATCTCGCGGCACGACGCATGCCTTTGCTGTGATTGCCGATTCCCGCCGCGCTCAATTGGCCACTCCACCACGGCAGGCGTATAGGTCATTAATGGCAAAGAAAATTATCTACACGCTGAACGCGCGGAGCCACGAGATGCTTGAGAGCATGCGCAATTATTTCAAAATCGGTCCTGCCCGTATGCAGCATGAGATTCAGGGGCTACTGGCCCAGACCAAAGAAATCCTGGCAAGCAAGGGTATCAAGTATAGCGCCTTGAAAAGCGCCCTTGTGCCGGACCCAAAGCGGCGCGAAATCGCGCTCGTATTCGATACGCTCAATATGCAGGAGTCATGGTACGGGTTTCCGATCTATAGAGCCCTGATGCCCCTTCTTTCCAGACAAAGCAACTACAGCATTCTGGCAGGCGATTATATAGGCGACAATGACTGGCAGGATGTGCTCTACGAAAGAAGGAGCGAGTGATAAACGCTGTTATGAGTGATGAGAGAAGGGAGGCGCGGTTTCAGGAGTTCTTTTCCTCAGCCGGAACAAAGGCTCGCACAAAGCGCAGAAAGGCCAGGGCATAGCTGCCGAAAAAGCCGGCTAGCAGGCACAGCTCCAGGACGCCCAAGGGCAGGCTGGCGGGCTGCCACAGGGACGGCACGACGAGCACATAGCGCTCCAGCCACATGCCTAGGCCGATGACCAGCCCCAGGCCGGCCAGGGCTGTCGGGCGCCGCTTGAGGCCCCGGCTGAGCAGGAGCGGAAACGGAATCAGGAAGTTCAGGGCCAGCACGACCGCGCTGAGCGCCGCCCACGGCTGGTGGGCCAGCCGGCGCAGGATAAAGCCGGTTTCTTCCGGCAGGTTGGCGTACCAGATCGGCAGATAGTGGCACCAGAACAGATACGTCCACAGGATGCAAAAGCCAAAAATCAGCTTGCCCAGGTCGTGCGACTGGGCGGCCGTGGGCAGCGTCTGGAGGCCGAGCTTGTGAGCCGCCACCGCGCCGACCATGATGGCGGCCAGGCCGACATACAGATTGCCGACGCAAAAGAAAGCGCCGAACAGGGTGCTGATCCAGTGCGGATCGAGCGACATCACCAGATCGAAGCCGATCAGGCTGAACAGCACCGCATACAGGACAAGCAAGACGGGTGACAGCAGCTCCAGAACCCGCTGGCTGCGAGCCTGCTCGGTTGCGGCGTCGCACCGGTCGCGGCTCAGGCTGTTGTGGACGGCCGTGGGCCAGCGGCCGCTCGGGGCGGGCAGCCGCTCAATACGGGGACGTAGCGCGTAGTACACAAAGGTCAGGCTCAGCGTGTACAGCACGGCCAGGGCGCAAAAATCACGAAACAGCATAAAGCCCAGACTCAGCCACGGCTGTTTGGCTTTGATCGGTTCGTCCAGCCACGGGAACAGGTAGGCCGTGCCCCACATCAAGACCAGAAACAGGCTAAAGGAAATCGGCAGCCAGGCGGCCGTGGCCTCGGCCAGGCGGCGCAGCGGGCCGGCCCACTCGGCCTTGACCAGATGCAGGATGGCGGCAAAGGTCACGCCGCTCAGCGACACGCCCGACCAGAACAGCCAGTTGACCAGATACGCCTGCCAGACGCGCTGGGGGCTCAGCACCAGGCCCAGCCCAAAGGCCAGGACGCCCAGACCGACGCACACCCACAACAGTCCGACCAGCCGGGCCGGTAAGTGAGGGAGGGCAGGGGAGGCCGGGGTATTCATTGGTCTTGCAGGTGACGCAGGTAATTCACAATATCCCAGCGCTCAGCGACCGACAGGGCGTGGCCATAGCTGGGCATGATGATGCCGCCGCTGCGGATCGTCGCATACATATAGCCGTCTTTTTGACCTTTGATCCGCGTGGCGTGGAGGTCTGAGGACGGAATGCCCTTGCCCACGACCGAGCCGTCGCCCCGGCCCTGGGGACCGTGGCAGGCCGTGCAGTAGATCTGAAACAGGGCTTTGCCGCTGGCCAGGGACTCGGCCGAGGCCGGATTCGGGTTGCTGAGGCGCAGCCCGGCTCTGATCCGCTCCGACATGCGCGCCGACAGGGGCGGCTCAACCCCGGTCGTCGGCACACTGTGGGCGGGCGGAGGCTGCGGCGCCGTGCCGACCGCGAGTTCGGGCTGACCGTACATGTCGGTGTTCCACGGCAGGCTGTGGCCGCGCTCGGCGGCCAGGATCGCCAGGGCTGCGACCAGCAGGCACACCAGCCCCCGTTTCCGCTGGGGCTCACACACCTTGTTCATACACATCCTGGGCGCCGCTCGAAGCGAGGCTGTCCTTGACCGCTTCCAGCTGTGAGGCCGGACAGGCCACAAACACCCCAAAGCAGTCTTCTGAAAAGCGCGGATCGTGGCTGATTTCGACCGACCGGGCGGGCAGTCGGGCGTGTATCAACAGGCCGACCAGGGTTGCCAGGGCGCCGAACAGAATGGTCATCTCAAAGCCGATGATGGCGAACGACGGCAGCCCCAGGATCGGTTTGCCGCCCGTTTGCAGCGGCCAGTCCAGAGCCGTATAGATCGGCAGGCCAAAGCCGATACACATCCCCAGCAGCCCACCGGCCAGCGTGAAATAGCGGATCGGGCTGGGCGAGGCGTCAAACGCGCGCTGGATTTCGGGCACGGGAAAAGGCGACACCACGCTGAGCCGGGTGTAGCCGCGCTGGCGGAGCTGGCTGACGGCCGCCAGCAGGCTGTCGAGCCGGGGAAAAATACCTATCGCACCGCTGCCGCGTCCGCTCAATACAGGGGCGACCGGTACCGCGTCCGGGTCGGCCGGCGGTGGCTCGGCGGCGGCCGGCAGGTGCTCTTTGACCTCGGCCAGGGAGACCAGCGGCAGAAACTTGATGAACAGCAGAAACCACAGGAAAAACCAGGCAAAGCTGCCGGCGGTGATGCCGACCTCAACCCACGACGGCTGGTACACGCCCCAGGCCGAGGGATTAAACTCGTGGGCCAGGGACGAGACAATAATGACAAAGCGCTCCAGCCACATGCCGACGTTGATCAGCAGCGAGATGCCGAACAGCCACACGGTATGAGTCCGAATCGCGCGCAGCCACAGCAGCATCGGCACCACGCAGTTGCACAAGACCATCAGCCAGAACAGGCGGCCGTAATCGCCAAAGGCCCGATACCAGAAGATCTCGCGCTCAAACGGATTGCCGCTATACCAGGCGATGAACACCTCGCTGATATACGAGTAGCTGAGGATCAGCGAGGTGAGGATGATCATCTTGCCCAGATTGTCGAAATGGGTGGGAGTGATGTAGGCGTGCAGGCCGAAGATGCGTCGCAGCGGAATCAGCAGCGTCAAAACCATGGCCAGCCCCGAGAAAATCGCCCCGGCCACAAAGTAGGGGGCGAAAATCGTGCTGTGCCAGCCCGGCACCAGGGCCATGGCGAAGTCCCAGGACACCACGCTGTGGACCGACACGACGAGCGGCGTGGCCAGGGCGGCGAAAAACCCGTAGGCGCTGAGGTAGTGCAGCCACTGCCGGTTGGTGCCCTGCCAGCCCAGGGCCAGCAGGCCGTAGATGCGACGACGCAGGCCGCGCGCCCGATCCCGGATGGCGGCCAGGTCAGGCATCAGGCCGATGTACCAGAACATGGCGCTGACCGCGAAGTAGGTGCTGATGGCAAACGCGTCCCAGACCAGCGGAGACTGGAAGTTGACCCACAGCTGACGCTGATTCGGATACGGCAGCAGCCAGTAGAAATTCCACGCCCGGCCCAGGTGGATGATCGGGAACAGGGCGGCGGTCATGACCGCAAAGATCGTCATGGCCTCCGCACTGCGGGCGATAGACGTGCGCCAGCGCGCCCGGAACAGGAATAAGACCGCCGAGATCAGCGTCCCGGAGTGGGCAATGCCGACCCAGAACACAAAATTCGTGATGTACACGCCCCAGCTTACCGGGTGGCTCAGGCCCGTCACCCCCAGTCCGGCCTCAATCTGGTATCTCCAGCAGTACAGGCCAAAGGCCAGGACCGCCAGATCGCACACCAGCAGGATCGCCCAGGTTCTGATCGGAGCCGAGAAGGCCGGCTTGAGCAGGTCGCGGTTGACCTGACGATAGCTGAGGGTCGTGGTTTCCATGCCGCAGGGGAGGGCGCCGAGGCTCAGCCGCGTCCGCGCTTGACGACTCGTTCCAGGTAGGTCACCGCCGGTTTGGTATTGAGGTGGTCCAGGACGGTGTAGGCGCGCGGGTCGTGGCGCTGGTGGGAGACGGCGCTGTCGGGGTCTTCCAGATTGCCGAAGCGAATCGCCCGGGTCGGACACGTCTGGGCGCAGGCGGGGGTGACCTCGCCGTCCCGGACCGGCCGGTTTTCGTCCTTGGCCAAGTCTTTGGCAGCCTGAATCCGCTGGACGCAGAAGGTGCACTTCTCCATCACCCCGGCTTCCCGCACCGTCACGTCGGGATTGAGCTGGAGGTGGAGGGGTTCGGGCCATTCGGCCTGCGACCAGTTGAAGCGGCGCACCTTATACGAGCAGTTGTTCGAGCAGTAGCGGGTGCCGACACACCGGTTATAGATCTGGGCGTTCAGGCCCTCCGGGCTGTGATAGGTGGCGTACACCGGACACACCGGCTCGCACGGGGCGTTGCCGCACTGCTGACACAGCATGGGCGCAAACGACACCGGCGGGGCGTCGGGGTCCCAGTGCTGGGGCGAGGTATCGGCAAAATAGCGCTCGATCCGCAGCCAGGCCATCTCCCGGCCCTGGGCGACCGCCTGCTTGCCGACCGTTGGGATATTGTTCTCGGCGTAGCAGGCCGTCACACACGCCCCGCAGCCGGTGCAGGCCGACAGATCGACCGTCATGCCCCAGCGGTAGTGTTCGTACTCCAGCTCGGGATACATGTCGTGGTCGTCGTGCTGGCCGTGGGCGTCTGCCGTGTCGGAAGCGGCGGACCGTTTGGCCAGCGCGGCTGGGGTGACCGACCGGGCGATGCCGCGGCCGAGTTGGGTGTGGCTGCCGGCCGTGGTGACCAGCGGCTCCCGGCGTCCGGCCGACGCGACCTGGACCCGGGTCGAGAACCAGGCCAGCCCGCCGGCCTCGGTGCGGGCGTCGGCCGGCAGGAGCTGAATCGGGTTGGCGCCGCGGCCGCTGGCGTAGCGCCCGTAGTTGGTGTGGCCCTGACCGATCGGCATGGCCAGCAGGTCCGGCTGCATGTGGGGGTAGAGGTAGGCCGGGGCTTCGAGCCGGCCGTGGTCGGAGTGCAGGACCAGCACCTCCCCGTCCTGGATGCCGAGCCGGGCTGCGGTCTGGGGATGGAGTTCGACCCAGGAGTCCCACACCGCCTTGGTCATGGGGTCGGGCAGTTCCTGCAACCAGGGTTTGTTCGCCCCCCGTCCGTCAAAATAGCGCGAGGACGGGTACAGCATGAGGGGCAGGGCGGCCTGCTGCGGACCGGACAGTTCCGGCGCCGCAAAGGTCTGCTCGAAGACGGCTGCGGACAGCTCGACCGCTATGGGCTGGGCCGCCTGCCAGTAGCCCCCGCGCTGCACGGCTGCGCGCCAGAAGGCGTCAAAATCCGCCTCAGCCCCGGACTCGTGTACGGCCCGCTGATGAATGGTCTGCCACGAGTCCTGGAGATAGGCAAGGAAGCCACCCCCGGCCGGATCAGGCGCCTGCTCGGCGGCTTCCGGCGCCGCTTGATCCGGGCTGGTCTGGACCAGCTGGGCGGCGGTCGAGAGCAGCACGTCGCCCATTGGTCGGGTGTCAAACACCGGGGCCATGACCGGCTGCATCAGGCTATGCACGCCGGGCTGCGGGCTGTGGTCGCCCCAGCTCTCCAGTGGGCTGTGGTCGGGCAGCACCAAGTCGGCCCGGGCGGTTGTTTCATCGACAAAACACGAGAAGCTGACGATGAACGGCACCCGCTCAAGCGCCTCGGCAAACCCGCTGGCCCGGGGCAGGCTGAAGACCGGGTTGGCATGGGCCAGCAGCAGGAGCGGGACAGCGCCGTCCGCCATGGCCGTGGTGAGAGCGTCGAGCGAGCTGGAGGGCTGGGTCCGGGCCGGTCCGTCGTCGGCTTCAAAGCGGACGGTCTGACCGATATTGCCGGCCACGTAGTTGAGCAGCAGGACGGCCACCTGACTGGCCGTCGCCTGGCGCGAGGTTGTCGCCAGCCCAGGCCCCAGCGCCAGACTCGGCCGCTGGCTGGCAAAGTCGCGGGCCAGGCTCTGCACCCGCCAGGCCGGCACGCCGGTCAGCTCGGCCGTCCGCTCCAGCGAATAGGGCGCCAGCAGGGCGCTGAGCCGGTGGGCTTCGGACGCCGCCAGGCCGGCGGGTTGCTCGTCAACAATGATGCGGGCCATACCCAGGGCCAGAAACGCCTCGTGGCCGGCCCGAATACTGACCCAGGTATCGGCGTTGGCGCCGGTTTGCGACAGTCGCGGCTCGACCTGAACGAAGCGGCCAGCGCCACCGTGCATTTTGCCAAAGGCTGTGGCGTAGGCGACCGGCGAGCGCCAGGTTTCCAGAAAGTCGGCGCCAAAGCCGAGCAGAAACTTGGCCTTGTCTATGGCATAGCTGGGCGCGGGACGCTGAAAACAGATCTGGCTCGCCCGGTCCAGCGCCTCATCGCTGAACGGCTCATAGATGTGCAGCCGCTGTGAGCCGAGGCCGGACAACCACTGGCCCACCAGGCGCTCCAGGCTGTCGCCGAGCTGGCCGGCCACAAACGCCGTCTCGGCCAGCTGGTTCTGGGCTTGGAGAGCCTGGAGCTTGTCGACCAGGCGCTGCTGGGCGTCCGGCCACGAGATGGCGTGCAGGCTGCCGTCCGCGTCCCGAGCCAGGGGCTGGCGAATGCGGTCGGGGTTATACAGTCCTTGCAGCGCAGCCTGACCCCGGGCGCACAGGGCGCCGGCGTTGAGCGGATGGGACGGATTGCCCTCGGCCTTGACCGCCCGGCCCTCGCGGGTGCGGATCAGCATGCCACAGCCGGCCGGACATTCTCGACAGGTGGTGGCATAGTAGCTGGCCAGCCCGGGGACAACGTCTTCGGGCTGAATGACGTATGGAATGATGGTCTCGACCGGCCCCGACGCACAGCTGACCAGCGGTGCGGTAGAGCTGACGCCGAGCAGTTTCAGAAAGTTTCGGCGATCAATTCCCATGCGCGCAATCCGTTGTGAGGGTCAATAATGGCATACCAGGCAGTCCTTGTCCGCCTGCTGAGCCTCGTGACACGTTACACACCAGCCCATCTTCAGCGACGACACTTGCTCGACCCGTTCCATCTGGATGACCTGCCCGTGGCAGCTGTCGCAGGCCACGCCGGCCCGGATATGGCGTTTGTGGCTGAAGCGGGTGAAGAGCGGCAGCGTATGCACCCGCAGCCAGGGGATGGGTTCCTGGCGCTGCCAGTAGTCCTGGACCTTGAGCAGTTCGGGCTTGTCGGTGGCGCTTTTGTGGCAGCCGATACACGTCTCGAGCGACGGAATGCCGGCCTGGGGAGAGACGCGGGCCGCGCTGTGACAGTACAGGCAGTCGAGCCCGTACTGCCCGGCGTGCAGGGCGTGACTGAAAGCGATTGGCTGGCGGGGCGCCTTGCCCCAACCGGTCAGGCCCAGGTCGATGAGGTGAAAATCCCACCAGGCGGCCTTGCCCGCATTCCACACGCCCTGGTTGACCTCCCGGGTGTAGAGCGCCGTCAGCACACCGAGCACAGCGATGACGAGGACAAGCAGGCGAAGGCGGAGTGTGGGTGTTGAGTGCATGTGGGCTGTCCCCATATATAGAGGACAAACCCGAGGCGCAAGGCGGAGGTGTCCGCCCGCGCCTGAGTCTGGGACGATTTCCCCTTGACCCACCGCGAAAAAGCCAGTACCTTTCGACCGCATTCAGTCGGGGCTACTCCGCCCACAGGAGGAAAAACCTATGCAATACGCAGGACTACAGACGCTGCTACGAAGCCTGGTCGCCGGAAGCCTGCTCGTGCTCGGTGTCCCTATTGAGGCGGCTGCCGTGGGCGGCAGAGTGGAGACCGCCGAGCCGCTGCCGTCTGCCGCACCCGCCCCGTCCCCGGCCAAGCAATCCCAAAATGGCACGTCCCAGATCAGCGATTTCAAGCCCATCACCCAGGAGCGTCTGCTTAAAGGCACGGCCGACCCGTCGGCCTGGCTGATGTACGGCGGCAGCTATGACAGTACCCGCTTCAGCCCGCTGACCGACATCAACCGCAACAATGTGAAAAAGCTCCAGGCGGCCTGGATGTTTCAAACCGGGGTGCCGGCCCAGTTCCAGGCCTCGCCGGTCGTGGCTGATGGCATCATGTATATGACTGCCGCCTTTAACCACGTGTATGCGATTCAGGCCGAGACCGGCGAGATGCTGTGGCGCTACGATCACCCTCTGCCCGGCGATATGCGGGTGTGCTGCGGCCCGAGCAACCGGGGCGTGGCGATCAGTGGCGATAAGGTCTTCATGGCGACCCTGGATGCCCGCCTGGTCGCCCTCCAGGCCCAGACCGGCGCCCTGGTCTGGCAGGCTGAGATCGACGACTATCGCAAAGGCTACAGCGCCACGGCCGCCCCGCTCATCGTCAAGGACAAGGTCATCGTCGGTATTGCCGGCGGCGAGTATGGCATTCGGGGCTATGTGGACGCCTATGATGTGGAGACCGGGGAGCGCAAGTGGCGCCGCCATACTACCCCGGATGAGGGCGAACCCGGGTCTGAGACCTGGGCTGGCGACTCGTGGAAGATCGGCGGCGGACCGACCTGGATTACCGGCTCCTACGACCCCGAGCAGGACGTGATTTTCTGGGCGACCGGCAACCCGTCCCCGGACTGGAACGGCGACGTGCGCGAGGGCGATAATCTGTATACCGACTCGGTGCTGGCCCTGGACCCGGACAGCGGGGCGATCAAGTGGCACTTCCAGTTCACGCCGCACGATATCTGGGACTATGACGGCAATACCGACCTGTTTCTGATTGATGTGGAGCGGGGCGGCAAGACGGTCAAAGCCCTGGCCCAGCCCAACCGCAACGGCTACCTGTACGTCCTCGACCGGACCTCGGGCGAGTTTCTGCACGGCTCCCAATATGTGGAAAAACTCAACTGGGCCAAGGGTCTCGATGAACAGGGCCGGCCGATTGTGAACCCCGAATACGTGCCGACCAAGGAGGCCGGGAAATTCATCTGCCCCGGCTCGGTCGGCGGTAAAAACGGCTCGTGGACCGCCGCCTACAGCCCGATCACCAAGTATATGTATCTGCCGGTGGTCGAGAGCTGCTGGCAGATGCTCAAAGGCGCGGCAACCTTTATTCAGGGCATTCCCTTCTGGGGCGGCGGGCCCGGCAAGACCGAGGCCGACGACCAGTCGTCCTACGGCCATCTGTCTGCGGTTGACGTGTCGAGCGGGGCGGTGAAGTGGCGCTACAAAGACGACTATCCCCTGGTCGGCGGCACCATGGCCACCGCCGGCGGTCTGGTGTTCACCGGCGACCAAAAGGGCTATGCGCTGGCCTTTGACGACACGAGCGGGGAGCTGCTGTGGAAGTTCCAGACTGGCTCTACCGTGCGTGGCCAGCCGGCCACCTATAAGGTCAACGGGCGTCAGTACGTGGCGATTCCGAGCGGTGGCGGAGGCTTGGCCGTGTCTTTGGTCGGCGAGAACCCGCTGGCGTCCAAAGGCAGCACCCTGTTTGTGTTTGCCCTGCCCGAAGGTGAAGAATGACCGACCGGGGTGGAGGCCGAAGGCGGGCCGGACTGCCGTTCGGGCGAGCGTTGATGGCGAGACTTTTCGGTGCCGGTTGGGTTATCCTGCTGAGCGTTGGCACAGCCTGGAGCCAGGACGCTGGGACGTTCCGAACGTGTCTGCTGGCCAACAACCCGCCCTACTCGTGGCAGGCCGACGAGAGCGGCTTTGACCTGGAAACGGCCCGGGCGGTTGCCGAGGCAATGGGGCGTGGGTTTGAGCCGGTGTGGATTGAGCACGACACCCGGATCACCGAGATTGAGGAGACCGACCTGCCTGTCTTTGGGCTGGCGCGCGGCCGGTGCGACGCGATTTTCAGCGTGCCGGGTCAGGACGCGCTCGACGAAGCGCCCACGCTGGTGGTTGGAGCGCCGTACTACGGGGCGGGCTTTGAGCTGGTCGGGCCGGCCGAGAAGAGCCTGCGTAGCCTGGACGAGGTCGGCGACGGAGCCGTTGCGGTACGCGCCCAAACGATCGCCAATTTCATGCTGAGCGCCCGGAAAATCCAAACCTTCACCGTCTTTTCCCTCGAAGAGGCGCTGGACGCGGTGGGCAGCGGCGGGGCGTCCGCAGCCCTGCTGTGGGGACCGAAGGCGGGCTGGCACCTCAGCGCCCATCCTGAGCTGCCCTTACGGATCGTCGATACGCTTGAGCCGCCCAGCGTAGTGCGCTGGAACGAATCGGTCGCAACCCGCAGAGAGGACGCCGCGCTGCGCCAGGCCATCGACGCCGCGCTCGGCAGCCTGGCCGAATCCGGCACCCTCACCCGCCTGCTCGAAAAGTATGGCATCCCGGCCCACCGGCCTTTTGCCACTACGTACAGCTTTGCCGAGATGCAGCAGCTGATGTTTCAGTCGCTGAGCAACAGACAACCCTAGGGAGTACACGCGGATATGAGTCGTTTGATGATTGGTTTGGTCTTTTGTGTCCTGAGTCTGTTGGCTGGAACGGCCGGCCAGGCCCATGGCCAGGACACCAATCCTTTTGCCGGCGATGCGGCCGCCATTGCCGAGGGCGAGGCCCTGTTTCAGGCGGTGTGTACCGGCTACTGCCACGTCCTGCCGGGCATCGATCGCGAGGCCAAGGCTCCGAGCCTGTTTGACTGTGAGTCGAAGTACGGCAACAGCGACAAAGAGATGTTCCAGGTCCTCCTCGACGGCGTTCCCAATACCGAAATGGCGCCGTGGAAGGGCCAGCTGCCCGACGAAATGCTGTGGCAAATCCTGGCCTATGTGAGATCCGCCTCCCATTGTCAGGAGGGCAAAGCCGCCGACGGCAAAAAGATCGCCGCTATTGCGGCGCACGAATAAGAAAGCGGGACGGGTAATGACACGACTGACGATGCAGCTCGGAACACGTTTTTCACCTCTGCCGTTTGCTCTTTGCCTTTTGACTTTTGCCTTGTCTTCTCCGGCCTTCGCCCAGCCCTTTGCCTACGTCAGCCACGAAAAGTCGAACGACGTGTGGGTCATCAACACCCAGACCGACGAAGTCGTGGCCAAGGTTGCGGTCGGCGAGCGGCCGCGCGGGCTGGTCATATCGGCCGACGGCACGCGGGTGTATGCCGCCAACGGCAATTCCAACGATATCTCGGTCATTGACGCCGAAACCAACACCGTTGTCGAGACCTTCCCGGTCGGTATTGATCCCGAGGGCATTGATCTCAGCAATGATGAAACCCGGCTGTTTGTGGTCAACGAGAACGAGGGCGTGATGCGGGTCGTTGAGCTGGCAACCAAGAATGTGATTGCCACCGTTCAGGCCGGCATCGAGCCGGAAACGGTGGTGATCTCACCCGATGGTCGGCTGGCCTTTGTGCCGAACGAGACGTCCCATGACGTAACCGTCGTTGATACCCAGACCTACGAGGTCGTGGCCTCGATCAAGGTCGGCGAGAACCCGCGCGGGGTGGCGTTTCTGCCCGATGGGAAAACCGCCTATGTGAGCAGCGAGCGCAGCCATACCGTGTCGGTCATTGATGTGGAGAAACTGGCCGTGACCGAGACGATTGGCATGGGCGAACGGCCGGTCGGTATCTCGGTGCTGCCGGACGGCTCAAAAGTCTACGTGGTGCACGGCCGGGCCAACGACGTGCGGGTGATTGATCCCGCCACCAACCGGGTGACTACAACCATTCCCCTGGGCGGGACACGTTGCTGGTGGTCGGCGCTGACCCCGGACGGCAAAAAACTGTACGCCACCATGGGACGGTCCGACGGCCTGGCCGTGATTGACACCACGACCGATACGCTGATCAAGACGATTGCGGTCGGCAGTATCCCGTGGGGGGTGGCGGTGACGCCCTAGCTCGTGTTCAGAACCGCCAGACCAGCAGGAACTGCGGCAGGCTTTCGTCGTTTTCGGTGCCGAGCTTGTTGCGCCAGTACTGGTACTCCAGCCCGATAAACAGCCGGTCGGCCGCCCCGGTCAAGACTTTGCCCAGATCCAGGCGAAACTGCGGCTGAGCCAGAATCCAGCTCTTGACATGGTTGCCGAACTCGTTGGTGCGGCTGTGCACATACTCGGCATGGCCTTCGATTGAGAAGGACAGCTTGCCGATACTGAAGGGATAGGCCCAGTTGATGTCGAACAGAAAGCTGTCGCTCTCTTTGGGCGCCCCGCCGCGCGACACGCCTCGACTGTCATCGATATAGGCGGTCAGCTCGGTATTCAGAAAGGCAAAACCCGGCACCTCCCAGGCTGCACGCAGGCCGGGCAGATATTTGATGACCTTGGCGTCAACGCTGACATTGAGGCCGAAGAGCAGCGAGAAGTCCTTGATCGGCCCGATGCCGAGCTGCTTGCCGGTCAGCTTGCCCAGGCTGAAGCTGGGATACCACTCGAAGTACAGATCGGTGTCGTTGAAGTCGTCGCCCTCCACGTCTTCGATGAAATCGGCAAAAAAGAAGCTCTCGCCGTATTTCCAGCCCAGGGCGTTCTGCAGGGTGAGGATGAAGGTGTCATCGTTGAGGTCCGAAAACGGGTTTTCGATATGACCATACTGGAAGTGCAGTTCGGTCGTACTCCAGTCGATAAGAGCCGCCGCCGGTGACGCGGTCAGCAGCAGGGCTAGGACCGAGGCGCGGAGAAAGGACGTGGGGAGGCGACACATGGCGGTTGTTCGTCGAGGATTGTGACTGCGCTCAGGGCGATTGAGATTAGAGGCCTCCCTGGGGCTTGGTGATCGTGCTGGAAAGCCCAGAGAGTATCACCAATGAGCAGTCCGAATATGGTTAAAGTTGATGACGTCAACACCAGCGCCCTGCAAATATTGCGAAAGCCGGAAATCGTCTGTCAGGACGAGATACCTCCCCCTGGTCAAACGGATTATTCCGCTATCGGTGAGGCCGAATCTCACGAACTCCTGCATTTGCGCGACATCTCTACCTGCTACATTCTCCTCTTCGAGCAGAGTGATATCGGAAGAGAATTTCTTGAAATATTCGCTCTTTGCAGGTTCTCCTAGAGCGGTTCACGTTAAGCTGTAGCCGTGCCACTCTCGTCATGCCGGACGTGATCCGGCATCCAGCGGCCGAGCGGACGACAAGAACCGGCTGGCTATACGGAATCGTGAAGTGCTCTAGCTGTCCTGAAAGATTGCTGACTTCCGTGAGGATGTGTGGGGTTGTCGCGATTCTATCGAAAAGGCCGAGAATGCTCGTCAGTGTCGCGTAATCATCGACGGAGAATTGACGATTTCGTTTTAATTTTGGGATTAAATCTTGATCGACGGCGCCGATGAAAAAAAGGAGCAGAATGTTCGTATCTACCATTATCCCCGCTTGTCTGTAACGCTGAAATTGATCTGTTATCTCGCTCATGTTTCTCTGATTTTCATTGATTGGACTTTGCCGTTATCGGCATGGACCTTCACAACCTTATACTCCCTTTCCCGTTTTGCTAGGGAGTGTCATCAGTTAAGGAGGATCACCGAGGCGGCCAGATAGATAGCTCCCAGAAAGCTGACCGCGCGTTT
>JAGWBB010000048.1:0-14791 GCA_021296095.1 Desulfurellaceae bacterium
CTTGCATTGGGTGGCGGCATCGGTCTGCGCGAATCCGTCGCTGGTCACAGCCTTGGTACACGCCGGGGCGGACGTGACGGCGCGCAACGAGGACGGTGAGAGCCCCCTGCATATTGCGGCATCGGTCTGCGCGAATCCGTCGCTGGTCACGGTCTTGCTGGCGGTCGGAGCGGATCCGACAGCGCGAACACAGTCGGGCGAGACCCCTCTCCATCGTGCGGTGAGATCCAACGCTGATCCCGCCGTGGTGACGGCCCTCCTGGCGGCCGGGGCGGATCCGACGGCGCGAGCCGAGGACGGCGGAACCCCCCTGCATCGCGCGGCACGGTTCAGCTCAAATCCGGCGGTGGTGAGGGCCCTGCTGACGGCCGGAGCGAAGCTGACAGTCAGGGACGCGACAGGAAGCACGCCTTTTGATCTGATCGAAGGGAATGACAAATTGAAAGAGACCGATGCGTACTGGCGGCTGAGCGGTCTACACTACAAGTGACCACGCTTCGGCTGGAAAGCGGGGGAGCCCGGTACGCCGGGTTAGCCAAAGGCGTCCCCCGACATTTTCGCTGTGCACTCTCACAAATTCCCGACTTCCAGCTCCAGCAGCTCGCCGTACTTCTGAATCGCCTGCTCGCGCAGGGCCGGCAGATGGCCGGTCGGAAACAGGCCCCTGGTACCCTCGTAATCGCGCAGGACTTGGCGGGCGACGGTGATCTTGTGTACCTCGGTCGGCCCGTCGGCCAGGCCCATGACAAAGGACTCGGTGATCTGTTTGGAGAACGGCATTTCGTTGGACACGCCCAGCGAGCCGTGGAGGTACAGGGCGCGGCAGGCCACGTCGTGGAAGACCTTGGGCATCTGAGCCTTGACCGCGGCGATGTCTTTGCGCACCTTGCGGTAGTCCTTGTACTTGTCTATCCGCCAGGCGGTGCGCAGGACCAGCAGCCGGAACTGCTCGATCTCGATCCATGAGTCGGCGATTTTTTCCTGAACCATCTGCTTGGCGGCCAGGATTTCACCCTGGGTCTCGCGCGACAGGACCCGCTCGCACATCAGGTCAAAGGACTTCTTGACCTGGCCGATGGTGCGCATGGCGTGATGGATGCGCCCGCCGCCGAGCCGGGTTTGGGCCACCTCAAAGCCTTGGCCGGGGCCGCCGAGGATGTGGTCGGCCGGGAGGCGGACATCTTCATAGCGGATATAGGCGTGGTCGCCCTCGTCCTCGCGTTCGTCGCCGATACCGACGTTGCGGATGATATTGATACCCGGTGTGTCTGTAGGCACGACGAACATCGACATACGCTGGTAGGGCGCGGCGTCCGGGTCGGTCACCGCCATCACGATCAGAAAGCTCGCCCAGCGCGCGTTGGACGAAAACCACTTTTCGCCGTTAATGACCCACTGGTCACCGTCGCGCTCGGCGCGACACTTGAACATTTTGGGGTCGGCTCCGGCGTGCGGCTCGGTCATGGAAAAGCACGACACGATCTCGTTGTTGAGCAGCGGGGTCAGAAACTGTTCCTTGAGCTGCGGGGTGCCGTAGTGGGCCAGAATTTCGCTGTTGCCGGTGTCGGGTGCCTGACAGCCGAACACGATCGGCGCGAAGCGGGCGCGGCCCAGGATTTCGTTCATCAGCGCCAGCTTGAGTTGGCCGTAGCCGGGGCCGCCCAATTCCGGGCCCAGATGGCAGGCCCACAGGCCGTGGCGTCTGACCTCGGCCTGGAGCGTGGGCACGATTTTTCGGTGACGCGGATTTTGAATGTCATACGGGTTGCCCAGGACGTGGTCCAGGGGCTCGACTTCTTCCCTGACAAAGGTTGCTATCCAGTCGAGTTCTTTTTGAAATTCCGGCTCTGTTTCAAAGTCCCAAGCCATACGCCAATCCTCCTTCGGGTGTTGCGAGCAAGAAACAGCCCCCAGCACATAGCAGACGTGTATATTTTTTGCACCCGTCGGCTGATTTTGGCGCTCTGGTTTATTTTCTTTCTGTCTCCGATCTGGTAGGCTTGCCGGTATGTAACTCGTTGTGGCTGTAGGAAGCGCCCGGTTGAATCGTCTCATCGCTGAAAGGACGGTATGGGGGCCGGCGCGTATGTGGAGAGGAGGAGGCTGTGGAGGATACCCATGACAGGCGAGCAGTCAGCCTGAACCTGAATGTCCGTGGACTGCGACAGTCTGCCACTCTTGCTGTCAACGCACGCAGTAACGCCCTGTATAAAGAAGGGCGGCGCATCTACAAAATGGGGCTCGGCCAGTCCCCGTTTCCGGTGCCGACCGAGGTGGTTGACGCCCTGACGCTGCACGCCAGCGAAAAAGACTATCTGCCGGTGATGGGGCTGCCCGCTCTGCGCGAAGCAGTAGCCGAGTTCCATCGCAAAAAAGATCGAATTGATGCCCAGGCCGAGGGCGTCCTGGTCGGGCCCGGCTCCAAGGAGCTGCTGTTCCTGTTGCAGCTGACCTTTTACGGCGAACTCCTCGTTCCCTCCCCATCCTGGGTGTCGTACGTGCCGCAGGCCAGGATCATTGGGCGGCCCATCCGGCTGATCCCGACCCGCTATGCCGACAACTGGCGGGTGACGCCACGGCAGCTGGCCGCCATCTGTCAGGAGGACGCTGACCGGCCGCGTCTGCTGGTGCTGAACTATCCGGGGAATCCCGAGGGCGGCAGTTACAGCGCGGACGAATTGCAAGAACTCGCTGCCGTTGCCCGTCGTTTTGGCGTCATCCTGTTGTCTGATGAGATCTACGGGCAGCTGCACCATCGGGGCGAGCACGTTTCGGTCGCCCGCTTTTACCCAGAGGGGACAATTGTGAGTTCGGGCTTGTCAAAGTGGTGCGGGGCTGGCGGGTGGCGACTCGGCACCTTCACCTTTCCGCCCGACCTGGCCTGGCTCATGGAGGCTATGGCCGCGGTGGCCAGCGAGACCTACACCTCGGTCAGTACGCCGATTCAGTTTGCTGCGGTACGGGCGTTTAAGGACGGCCTGGCCATTGAGCGCTACCTGTGGCACGTGCGGCGGATTCTGGCCGGACTGGGACAGCGCTGCGCGGAGAGCCTGCGTCAGGCTGGAGCGCGGGTACAGCCACCGGTTGGGGCGTTTTACCTATTCCCGGATTTCTCGCCCTTTGGCGAGCGCCTAGCCGAACGTGGCATCCAGGACAGTAACAGCCTATGTGAGCGTCTGCTCGAAGAGACCGGGGTGGCGGTTCTGCCCGGCGTCGCTTTCCAGCGGCCGGCCGAAGAGCTGACGGCTCGACTGGCGTATGTGAACTTTGACGGGGCCAAAGCCCTGTCGGCCAGCGAGACGATTCCGCTCGACCAGCCCTTGTCCGACGATTTCTTCAACCGCTGGTGTGGCGATGTCCTTGAGGCCACCCAGCGCATCGTCGAGTGGGCAGCAACGCCGGCCCGGCACATGGTTGCAGCCTGAGCGTTATAAAAAGCGGGCAGGAAGAGCAGGCCGTTAGGCTCCTCAGACTCCTAGCGGCGGCAGCCAGCGCAGTTCCTGAAAGCGCTTGATCCATTTGCGGAACATATCCTCGGTATCCATGCACTCGTGGAAGCCGGCCTGGCGCAGCTTGATCGTGCTGACCAGCATGGAGGGCGGCGGCTCGTCCCTGCCGTAGGCCAGGCTGAAATCGGCCAGGGCTGCGGATTCTCCGACAAACTCCTGCACATCGGCCGGGGCGGTGAGATTGTATTTTTTCACAATCGCCGCCCACTCGTCCTGGCGTTTGGGCAGCTCTTCGACCATCGAACACGGCTCACGCAGACCGACTTCCATGCCGAAGGCCTCGGCCAGCACCGGCCACACGTTTTCCCACACGTACACATCGCCGTTGGTGATGTTAAAGATTTGGTTACGGCTGGTGTCGGCCGTGGCCGCCCATTCCAGGGCGTGGGCCAGCACATCGACGTCGATCGCCTCAAAGACATAGGGCGCGCCGCCGGGGTAGGACAGGGGCTGGCCCTGTTCTTTCAGGAGAGCTGCGTACACGCCAATCGGGGTGATCACATTCAGATTGCTGCCTATGGCCTCGCCAAAAATGAGCTGCGGACGCCAGATGGACCAGTGCCAGGCTTTGCCCTGCTGTTTGTCTTTGATGTAGTCCTCGTGCAGCCAGTAGAAGTTTTCGTGCGGGTGGCGCAGCCAGCGCTCGCGGGCCGGGACGGGGAAGGGCTCAATATGCGCGCCGTAGGCTTTTGTGCCCTGCAACACCGAGACGTGCTCCAGGTTTTTGGCCACGGCTTCGAGCGGCTCGAACAGGTTGACCAGCATGCTGCGGTTGGTCTGCATCTGTTGCGGGTCAATCCAGCCCTCAATCAGGCCCGGTTTCTCGTTCACCGCCGCATAGACGACATGGGTCACCTCGCGCATCTGGCTGAAGACCTCGGTGCAGCGTGTGGCGTCGGTCAGATCGACCGACACGAAGCGCACGCCGTCCTGGCTGTGAGGCGCGCGGCGGGAAACGGCTACCACATCCCAGTCCGGCAGGCTGGAAAAATGCCGGACTGCGGCATAGCCGACCAGACCGGACGCTCCGGCAACGAGCACGGTGTTCTTTGCCATACGAAACCCTCACTTTGCATTCATAGATTTGGGTCGAGTCTAGCCCACCCGAGCCGAGGACGGCAAGGCTGAACCAGACTCGTCTGGCCTGTCGGTGTGTCAGGCGCGCGACGGCGTCGCGGTGTTTCCGGCCGCTCGGCAGCGCAAAATATGCCCGCAGTCACTAGCGGTGTTCGGTGTTTTCTGCCACTTAATGTCTGGCGGACAGGCGAACAGGAGAAGATGATGGACGCTGACGCTATCCGGTGTATCGCTGTCGTGGGCGCGGGGCTGATGGGCCACGGCATTGCCCAGGAGTTTGCCCTTGCCGGCTATCAGGTCTGGCTGCACTCCCGCACCCAAAAGAGTCTGGACACCGCGCTCGACAATATTACGGCCAACCTCGACCGCCTCATTCGGTTCGGCGTGGTGTCGCCGCCCCAGGCTGCGGTCGTGCCAAAACGGATTCGTACCAGTCTCCATCTCAAAACCGCAGTCAGCCAGGCCGACGTGGTCATTGAATCGGTATATGAAGACGCAGACCTCAAGCGGCGCATCTTTCAGGAGTTGGACGCCGTGTGTCCAGACCGCACAATTCTGGCCAGCAACACCTCGACCCTGATGTTGAGCCAGTTTGCGACCGCAACCCGGCGCCCGGATAAGCTGGTCATCTCCCACTACGCCAACCCGCCCTATCTCATTCCGATTGTCGAGCTGGTCCGGGGTGCAACCACCTCGGACCAGACGGTCGAGACCATGCGAGCGCTGCTGACCCGGGTCGGTAAGCGTCCGGTCGTGGTTCAAAAAGAAGTGCCTGGATTTATTCTCAACCGACTCCAGGGGGCGCTGCTGCGCGAGGCGCTGTGGCTGGTCCAGGAAGGGATTGCCAGCCCCCAGGACATTGATACAGCCCTCAAAAACAGCATCGGCCGGCGTTGGGCGGTGGCCGGCATCTTCGAGGTGTTTGAGCTGGCCGGCTGGGATTTGCTGGCTGCGGCCATGGCCGGCGTGTATCCGCACCTGTCGAACGCCTCGGAGCTGCCGCCGGTCTTGACCGAGCAGGTGCAGCGTGGCGAGCTGGGGGTGAAAACGGGCCAGGGGTTTTACGCCTGGACGCCGGAGTCGGCCGAAGCCCTGCGGCACCGCATTGCCCATGCCCTGGTGGAGATTGAGTCCTGGTCAGACGATACCTAGATGAGTACCCATAAGGAGGAATACCGATGGCGTTACATTTGGCGGAACTGTATCTGAACGTGGACAGCGTCAACCGGGCCAAGGAGATTGTGCAGGCCATAGACGGCTTGCTGGCCGGGAATTTTCCGCCCGGCGTGACCAGAATCGCCGGGCCATGGGTTTCCAATGAAGAAACGAAACTCATCATGGTGCTCGATATCGAGGATCACACCACGACGGTCGGCCCGTTCTTGCGCGGCATTACCGGCGGTCATGTGCTGAGACGGCGCTTTACGCCGATTGCGGAGTGGGAGACGGTCAAGGACGCCATTGCCGGCCTGTAGCCCCCCGGCCGGGAGGCCGGGCGCTAAGCTTCAGGGGCAAAAAAGGCAAAGGTGCGGGCCTCGATGCTCTCACGTGCCGGCGCGCCGGCCGGAGCCGTGGGATCGCTGAAGGCCGAGTGGGCGGTAAAGCGCGCCCGACCGTCTTCCATCGAGTCGTAGCACTTCAGCAGCATGGCTTCGCCGGGTTTCAGGCTGGGAAAGTAGAACCAGCGTTGCTCGGGATTATAGGCCACCGAATAGATCTCACCCGTCCGGTGGGCAAAAATCAGGTCGGTCGGAATAAAGTCCTTGGGCTCCATGCTCGTGGCGTCGCACACGGCCAGGGGCTGATCCTGAGCCGGGACATTGATCGGGCGCCAGACGTTGATGACGCAAAAACGGTGCGTGAGCAGAGCCTCGGCCTCTTCGGCCGGCAACAGCTCGCGCACCCGTCTGGGACCCGACGTGGCCGTATAGTCGTTATGGGCAAACAGGACCGGCGAACTCACCCCGGTCTCACCGCTCTTGGCGCGTGGGGCACAGCGCACGTTGTGGTCAAAAACCACCACTTTTGACGCCCCGGTCATATCTTTGACCAGCTGGGCGGCCTCCGGGTAGTAGACCGCTTTGACCTCGTCCGGGTCATAGAAGTTTTTCACCGTGGTCTCACGGCGGGTGAGCATCAGGCCCTGCTGGTCCAGGGACAGCTGGTCCTGGACGTCCCGACCGTTGTAGACCGGGATGGTGTGTTTGTTCTGGGCCGGTCGTTTGGGCGGATTGTTGCGATCCGGGTTGATGTGGTAGGCCGGCCGCTGCTGGGTCTGAGCCAGATAATTAAAAACGCCCTCAACAGCGCTGAGGTCTTCGGGCAGAGCTGTGTTCGCCATGGCTGTCCTCCTCATATGCCTGGGCTCCTGCCGAGCGGTCTGAAAGCGTCGGGCAGGGCCGTATCGGTGCAGGCGACACGGTACAGAATCGCGTTTTGTGTAGCAAGAGCCGGTCGCGTTTTGCGCTCAGCCGCAAAAGGCGTTATCACAAACCGATGCGTGAGCTGGGAATTGACCGGCTGGAGTCGGTCCTGGGAACGCTGCTGGTTGTGGTCGATGGACAGCGCTTGTGTGCGCTCGACTATGCCGACACCGAGGAGCGAATGGCACTGCTGCTGCGACGCCGCTACGGGGACTATCGCCTGTCCGAGGTGTCCGATCCCAGCGGCTTCAGCAGCCGGCTTCGGGCCTATTTTGACGGTGATATCGGCTGTCTCGACACCGTTCCGCTCAGCCTGGGCAGGTGTGGACCGCACTGCGGGCGATCCCGCCGGGCAGCGTCCTGTCCTACGGGCGACTGGCAGCACGACTCGGCCAGCCCAGGGCCTACCGGGCGGTTGGCATGAGCAATGCGCTGAACCCGATTGCCATTGTCGTGCCCTGCCACCGTCTGCTCGGCGTCGACGGCAGCCTGACCGGCTATGCTGGCGGGCTGGCACGCAAGCGCTGGCTACTGCGGCACGAGGGGGTGGAGCTTGACATACTCAGGGCCGGACGCTGAACCCATACACACGCATGCTCAGAAGACCGACACGCCGCCGCTCGTTCGGTGCGGCTGGGCCAGGAATGCACTGGCCGTGCAGTACCACGACCGAGAGTGGGGCGTCGCCGTCCACGACGACCGGACCTTGTTCGAGTTTCTCATCCTGGAGGGTGCTCAGGCCGGTTTGAGCTGGGATACGATTCTCAAGAAGCGGGCCAACTACCGGGCCGCGTTTGACAACTTCGAGCCCGCTCGCGTTGCCCGTTACACGCCCCGCAAGCTCGAACGACTGCTGGCCGACCCCGGCATTGTGCGGAATCGGCTCAAGCTCGAGTCTGCGGTGAAGAATGCCCGAGCCTTTCTCAAGGTCCAAAAAGAGGCCGGCAGTTTTGACGCCTATATCTGGCGGTTTGTCGGCGGCTGCACCCGCCACAATCGCTGGCGTTCGCTTGAGCAGGTGCCGGCCCGCACCGCCGAGTCGGATGCGATGAGCAAAGACCTCAAACGGCGCGGTTTCAGCTTTGTCGGATCAACGATCTGCTACGCCTTCATGCAGGCGACCGGCATGGTGAACGATCATCTGACACACTGCTTTCGTCACAAACAGCTCGCCAAGAGCAGCGTGGCGGCTCGAGACGGGTAGGGCTGCCCGGGAGCGGCTCGCCGGACGGGCCGCTCCTGGACCGACAGCCTCAGTTCCAGGCGCCCGAGTCGCTGGATGTATAGCCGAGCGCCCGGTACACCGCATCCACCAGACTCTGGCCGCGCTCGTTAAGTCATCGTATAGCCGAACGACATGCGGGCCTTTGGATCGGCAAAGCCAAACGATCCCCCGGCGCCGACATGACCGAAGGCTTCTTCTGAGGTCAAAACGCTGTCCTGCACCCCGGCCGGCTCGCCACGGTTGTCCATGGTTTTCATGAAGCCCAGAGCAAACCGGCTTGGCATCACCAGCACCGCATCCCGACCGGTTGACGAGGACACCCGGCCCATTCGTGCCAGCGTTGCGGCGTTAACCAGCTCGACTGCACCCTTTTTGCCGCCCAGGGCCAGGGGTTCGTACATGCCAGCGAGTCCGCGTGCGTTGGTGATGCCGCCGGCGCCACCAATCTCTGCCGCGTGGGCCGCCCGCGTATCGTACTCCGGCTCGGCGCCCATATAGCCTCCGGCGTTGAGCAGGACCAGGGATTGGAGTGAGCCGGGTTTGGCGATCTCCTGGAAGAACCGGCTGTTCGGGTCCGGCTCGGCCGCAATCATCGGCGCCACCCGCGGCTCTTTGTCCTCGGGCAGGCCGATCCAGAAGTCCAGGCCGAGCGGACCTGCGATTTCGTCCCGGAAGAAACTGCCCAGCGATTTGCCGGACGCCCGTCGCACAACCTCGCCGACCAGCCAGCCAAAGGTCAGGGCATGGTAGCCGTTGCGGGTGCCGGGTTCCCAAAACGGTTCCTGTTTGGCCAGCGTGTTGACCATCAGATCCCAGTCGGCGTAGGCGCCCTGGGGCAGCGGGTCGCGCACTGCGGGCAGGCCGGCCTGGTGATTCAGCAGCATTTTGACCGGAATGTTTTCTTTGCCGGATTGGGCAAACTCCGGCCAGTACGTGGCCACCGGGGCGTCAAGGTCCAGCTGGCCGCGTGAGGCCAGGATATGGGCACAGATCGCGGTCGCGCCTTTGGTCGAGGAAAAGACAATGCTGACCGTGTCTTCGTTCCAGGCCGCGCCGGTGTCGGCGTTGGCCTGACCGCCCCACAGATCGACGACGGTCTGACCGTCGAGGGTAACGCACACTGAGGCGCCAACCTCGTCCCGCTCCTGAAAATTGCGCTCAAACTCCTCACGGACGGCTTGAAACTTCGGCTCGCAGCTTCCATGTACTTCCATTGCGGTTTCCTCCTTGCTGTTGTCAGATATCTGCTCGGAACGACCCTGTATCAGGCTTGCTGTTCTTGGCCCTCGCGGGTGTACTGTCGAACGAGCTTGTCTACCAAATCCTGTCCGGCGTTGACCGGGGCATAGCGGGCCGGATGGGCCTGGTCGACCAGCGTTTCGAACGGGGCAATCTCGGTGTCGTAGTTGGCAATCAGAAAAAACGCGATGGCTTGGCGGTGCTGCTGGCGGGCTGCCGGGTCATCCGGTACCAGGACGCGGTGCTGGGTCGAAACCCACTTGTCGTTGGTCCACTGTTCCATCATATCGCCGATATTGACCTGAATGCCGTCCGCCACATACGGCACGTCTTTCCACTCGCCGGCTCGCGTCTTGACCTGGAGTCCCGGTCCGTCGGCGGTTACCAGGGTGAGCGTCCCGTAATCGCTGTGCGGGCCGATGCGGAACTGCTTGGGACGCGGTGACGTGGTGAGGGGCGGGTAGTCCAGCACCCGCAGGAAGTACAGGCTCTTGTTGAGTTTATCGGCGAAATAGTCCTGGGGGAAATCCAGGGCCAGGGCAAACAGCTCGGTGAGGGTCAGGGCCAACTGTTCGCCTGCCACCGCATACTCGGTCAATATCGACCGGAACGGGGCGGGGCGGACGGGCCAGATGTTCGGCTGAAACATCCGGCGACCGGTCTCGCAGCTGTAATACGGGTCGCCTTCGTCAATATCCACGCGGCCCATGGTAAAATTCGCCTTCAGGTCTGGGGCCGACTCGTCATGGTGGGCGTAGGCGACCCGCTCCGCACCCACCGGGTTATAGCCCATGAAGCTGCGGGGAACCTCGCAGTACCGAAGTTTTTCGTCTTCCGGCAGGGCAAAAAACTCTCGGGCGACTCGCAGGGTGAGAGCCTGGAGGTCGGGCGCGAGGCCGTGGCCGGTGATGACAAAAAACCCGATGGTTTCGAGCGCCTGCCTGACCTGGTCGATAACGGCCTGTCTGTCCTCGGCAGCTCGGGGCGCTCCGGGCGTCGCCCCGACCCGGAACGGGCTGATGTCAATGACTGGAACCGTGTCGGACGAGTGCATCACAAGGTCTCCTGTGGCGCGAGCGCTTAACGCCACTCGTAGATCCGGCCGCTGATTTCCATGGTCGAGAAATTTCCCTCGCCCTCAAAGCCGGCCATGGTCGTGTTGAGCCAGGCGTAGGCTTCTGAGCGGGTTCTGAATTTGACCGTCGTGCCGAAGCGGACCCGCCCGTCCCCGAGCGGTGCGCTCATCCCGCCCGACTCGACCAGAATCGGTTCGCCCTGCTGAGTCGTCCAGATACCGTAGTACTTGGTCGTGCTCGTCCCGTCCGGGTGGACTTGGACATAGTTGCTGCCGATTGCCGAGGTGTGCAGCCGGCCGGTCGAACTGCCCGTCTGGGTGACCTCGTATTTGGCCCCAAACTCGGTGCCCTCAAAGGGCAGGACTTTGACCGAGGTGATGGTGCCGACGTACTCACACAATAGTTCTCCGAGCGGCATAGGTCCCTGGCCTCCCTGCCGTAGGCCATACCACACTCCTGTCACCGCGGCAAAGCCGACTATCCTTCTGGCAACGGACGCTGTAGCCTGTTGCCCGTGAGGGACATGCAAAATCCACGTGACACGGTGAGGTATGAGCAAGCCAGATGACACAATTGTGTTCCGGCCGATGGCGGCCGCCGACATCGGCACGGTGCCTATCGGCCATCAGGGGGAACCCCAAGAAGTACGCCAACGCATTGCCGATATCGGCTCCAGCGCGATACTGGCGTTTGACGGGCCACAGCACGTCGGCCAACTCCAGTTCCGTCGCTATGTGCCCGGCACCCGCTCGCCCCAGGGCCTGTGGCACCCCCTGTACTGGGCCGACTTTGGAGATCGGGCTGGAGGTCTGCCGGAGCAAACCCTGGACGTGTTTTGCTACCACGTGGGCCAGCTCGAAGACATCGACGACAGAGACCCCCGCTATCAAGGCCGCGGCATTGGGCTGCGGCTGCTGGATGTCCTGCTCGACTGGGCGACCCAGGCCGGGTTTGCAGCCCTGGTGGCCAAGGCGGTTCCGGCTCCCCGTCCGATTATGGCGTTCATGGGTGGCCAAGCGGCCAAAGCCTACCAGGAGCGCGGTTTTCAACAGGCTGACAGCTGGGTTGATGCCGAGCTGAAAACGCTGGTTGTCGAGAAAGGGCTCCCGACGAAGCGGCCCGGGTGAGCTGCATGGTGCGGCGCCTGGGCTAGGACACGCCGAACGTTGTGGAAGGAAGCCGGACCGGCCGGGTCGGTTGCTGGGCCGGACGCTTGCGCGCCACCGGAGAAGATGGCACTTACTAGGCTCAACACCACACACGGAGGAATACTCGTATGAGAGAAGCCGTCATCGTGTCTACCGCCCGGACCCCGATCGGAAAAGCGTATCGTGGTGCGTTCAACGATACCGCCGCGCCGACTATGGCCGCCCCGGTGTTCAAGGAAGCCCTCAAACGGGCCAAGGTCGAGCCGACTGAAATCGACGATGTGATCATGGGCGCGGCCCTCCAGGAAGGCACCCAGGGCTTTAACGTCGCGCGCCAGTGCGCCATGGCGGCCGGTCTGCCGGTCAGCGTGTCGGGCCAGACCATCGACCGCCAGTGTTCTTCGGGCCTGATGAGCGTCTCGATGGCGGCCAAGCAGATTATTGCCGATGGCATGCAGACCGTGGTGGCGGGTGGCATCGAATCGATCAGCCTGGTACAGAACGAGCACCAGAATGTCTATCGCAATGCCGACGCCAACGCCCTGACCCACGCGCCCGACCTGTACATGGCCATGATCGATACGGCCGAGGTAGTCTCCAAACGCTACAACATCTCGCGTGAAGCCCAGGACGAGTACGCCCTCCAGAGTCAGCTGCGGACGGCTGAGGCGCAGCAGGCCGGGCGTTTTGACGACGAGATCATCCCCGTCAGTGTGACCAAGCTGTTCACCGATAGGGAGACCCGGGAGAAGACGCGCCAAGACATCACCCTCGACCGCGACGAGTGCAACCGGCCGTCCACCACCGCCTCGGGCTTGGCCGCACTGCCGCCGGTCATGGGCGAGGGTGGTTTTATCACGGCCGGTAACGCCAGCCAGCTGTCAGACGGTGTCTCGGTGTGTGTGCTGATGGAACGCGGACACGCCCAGGAGCGCGGTCTTGAGCCGCTGGGCATCTATCGGGGCATGGCCGTTGCCGGGTGTGAGCCCGACGAGATGGGCATCGGGCCGATCTTTGCCGTGCCCAAGCTGCTCGAACGCAACGGCCTCAGCATGGACGACATCGACCTGTGGGAACTCAACGAAGCCTTTGCCTGCCAGGTGATCTACTGCCGTGATCAGCTCGGGATTCCCAACGACAAGCTGAACGTGAACGGCGGGGCCATCTCGATCGGCCACCCGTACGGCATGAGCGGCTCGCGCATGGTCGGCCACGCCCTGATCGAAGGCCGACGCCGCGGCTCGCGCTATGTTGTCATCACCATGTGTGTGGGTGGCGGCATGGGCGCGGCCGGCCTGTTTGAGGTGGCCTGAGCCGCCCACGCCTCATGCCTTGGCCGGCTCAGGCCCGACGCGGACCAGGCGCTTACCGATGTTCTGGCCGGCCAGCAGTCCGATCAACCCCTGGGGGGCGCACTCCAGACCGTCCAGAATATCCTCACGGGCGACCAGCTGGCCGTCTTCGAGCCAGCCAGCCAGCTGCTCTTCGGCCGCCTCGCGCTGATGGAAGAAGTCCATCACAATAAAGCCTTCCATACGCAGCCGCTTGGTGATGATGAGCCCCGGCACCCCGCGCGGGCCGGGCGCTGGATTGTTCGTGTCGTACTGCGAGACCGCCCCGCAGCACACCACCCGACCGCCCTGGTTCATCCGAAACAGGCTCGCCTCCAGAATCTCACCTCCAGTGTTGTCGAAGAAGACATCCACGCCCGACGGGCAGTGTTCTTTAACGGCTCTGGAGACTTTCTCGGTCTTGTAGTTGATGGCGGCGTGGAAACCGAGTTCATCGGTCAACCAGGCACATTTCTCGTCCGAACCGGCAATCCCGACCACCCGGCAGCCGGCGATCCGGGCAATCTGGCCGGCAACGCTGCCGGTCGCTCCAGCCGCAGCCGAGACCAGCACGGTTTCGCCCGGTCGCGGCCGACCGACTTCCAGCAAACCGAAGTAGGCCGTCAGACCGGTCAGCCCCAGAACCGACATATGGTGGGGCAGGGCGGTGCGCCGTCGAACCGGGGTCAGGGCGTCGGCCGGCTGACAGGCGAACTCCTGCCAGCCGTTTTCACACTCCACAATCTGACCGGCCTCAAAGCGCAGGTCTGTGGACTCGACGACCTCGGCCAGGGTAAAGCCCGACATGACCTCACCCGGCAGGACCGGCGCGCGGTAGGTCGCCCCCTGCATCCAGGCGCGGTTGGCCGGGTCGAGCGACAGCAGGACGGTGCGGGTCAGTACCTGTCCCGGCTCGGGCTGCGGACGGGCCGCCTGGCGCAGCTCGAAGTGGTGTTCCTGCAGCGGTCCCTGGGGCAACTCTTTGACCACAATCTGGCGGTTGGGCATGGCCGGCTTCTCCTTTTCGGATTGTTGCCGGGCAGCCTAGCATCGCCCGGTCGACGGCGCCATGCTCTTGACACAGCCGAGGCGTGTCTGCTCCTGTGGAGGAGAATATTCCTCAAAGGGAGAGCAGCTATGCGATTCATCGACGGTGACGGCCATTTCATCGAACCATTGGACGTATTCGAGCGCTATACCGACCCGGCCTTTCGCGAGCGGACCATGTGCATGCGGCAAGACGCCGAGGGGACGAAGCGGCTCATTGTCGATGGCAAACCCATGCAGGCGATTAATGTGGACGAACTGCTGGCTGCGGTCGTCGGCTACGGCCAGAAAGAGGTCGGCAAGGACTTGTCCACCTTCGACCGCTACCTGGGCTACTCCGACGCCTGGCAGGACATGGGCAAGCGTGTCACCTATCTGGACGAGGAAGGGTTCGACTACCAGGTCATCTATCCCACCCTGGGCCTGTTCTGGGAGGGCCAGGTCGAGGACCCGTATCTGGCCGACGCCTTGTGCCGGGCCTACAACACCTGGGCCTTCGAGATCTGCGCCGGCCGTCTCGACCGTCTCATCCCGGCCGCCCATATTTCGCTGCGCAATCCCGAACTGGCGGTGCGCGAAATGGAGCGGACGGCCAAGCTCGGCTGCCGGACGATCTTTATCGCCGCCGCTCCGGTCGACGGCAAAAGCTTCGGGCATGCCGACTTCGATCCGGTCTGGGCCGCCGCCCAGAGCCTGGACCTGAGCATCGGCCTGCA